>NZ_JBNHFW010000016.1:0-83397 GCF_059090685.1 Arthrobacter sp. Y3225209 | reverse complement strand
ACCGTGCCCGGCAGCAGGCCCGGGCTGAAGCCGTGGCCGCCGCGGCCGAGACTGTGCTTGCCCGCCTGCAGCACTCGTTGTCGCTCGCGGCGGAGGAAAGGGACCTCGCCGAGGAGAACCGAGCCGCGCGCGACGCCGAACTCTCGTCCGTGCGCGCAGCCAACGTTGAAGCCGCAGCCGAGCTTGCCGGGCTCACCGACTCCGTGCACCGGGATGAACTCAACCGTGCCCAGCACGCCCTGCGGATCGAGGCACTGGAAGCCCGCGCACTGGAAGAGCTGGGCGTCACCGCCGAGCACCTGCTGGCCCATTTCGGCCCCGACCAGCCGGTTCCGGTGCCGGCGGAAGCCGAAGGCGCCGGAACGGACAAATGGGCGGCACTGCACATCCCGGTGGACGAGGACGGCAATCCACTCATGCAGGGCATCCCCTATGTGCGGGCCGAACAGGAAAAGCGGCTGAAACGGGCGCAGCGGGACCTGGCCGCCCTGGGCAAGGTCAACCCGCTCGCCCTGGAGGAATTCGCCGCGTTGGAGGAACGCCACCAATTCCTCTCCACCCAGCTGGAGGATCTGAAAGCCACCCGCCGGGACCTGCTGGACATCATTGCGGACGTCGACCGCCGGGTGGAGGAAGTCTTCACGGCCGCCTACCGCGACACCGCCGAACAGTTTGAACACGTGTTTGCACGGCTGTTCCCGGGCGGCGAGGGCCGCCTGGTGCTCACCGAACCGGAGAACATGCTGACCACCGGCATCGAAGTGCAGGCGCGGCCGGCCGGCAAAAAGATCAAGCGGCTTTCGCTGCTGTCCGGTGGAGAGAGGTCGCTGACCGCCGTGGCGCTGCTGGTGGCCATTTTCAAGGCCCGCCCCTCACCGTTCTACGTGATGGATGAGGTCGAGGCGGCACTGGATGATACGAACCTTGGCCGGCTGATCGGTATCTTCGAAGAGCTGCGCGAATCCAGCCAGCTGATTGTGATCACCCACCAGAAGCGCACCATGGAGGTGGCGGACGCCCTCTACGGCGTGACGATGCGCGGCGACGGCGTTTCGACCGTCATCAGCCAGCGGATCGAACGCGGGACCGGCAGCTGACCGCGGCACGGCAGCTGACCGCGGTACGGCGGGCCCCGCCTGGCCGCGGTAGCTAGCGGGCGTACCGGGCGGTGAAGTTGGCCAGCACCTGCGGAGGCACGTGCACCGCCGAGCCGCGGACGGCCTCCATGACGGTCTCCGCCTCCTCCGGCGGGAAATATCCGGCGTGCCGGTACACGGAAATCCGGGTCAGCAGACCGGCCACATCCAGTTCCGGATGGAACTGGGTGGCGTACAGGTTGGACTTGATCCTGAACATCTGGACCGGGCAGGTGGCCGATCCCGCCAGGTTCACCGCATGCGGCGGCAGCTGGGCCACCGCTTCCTTATGCCCCACATACGCGGAGAAACGCTCCGGCACCCCGTCCAGCAGCGGGTCCCGCCGGCCCTCGGCGGTCAGTCGGATTTCCACCGGTCCAATGGGCTCGCCGTAGGTGCGGTCCACCGTCCCGCCCTGGTGGCGGCCCAGCGTTCCCACCCCGTAACAGGCGCCGAAGAACGGAAAGTCGCGGGCCACGACGTCGTCCAGCAGCTGTCCGAGTTCGGCCTCCACCCGCAGCTGGACAGCGGACTTGGACTCCTCCGGATCACTTGAATTGAACGGGCTGCCGCCGACAATGATGCCGCTGTAGTCCGCCAGGTTCACCGGGGGCATGGGTTCCTTCTCCAGCCGGACCCGGTGCAGCTGCTCTTCCGCGAGGCTGCCGAAGCGCAGGAAGGAGGCATACTCCTCATCCGCGGCGTCGTCTTCGGCGCGGGTGGCAACAAGCAGGAAAGGCTTCATTCCTCGATGGTAGTGCGGGCCTCGGCAGCCTTACGCGAAGGCAGGGTTTCCCGCGCCGCCAGCCAGGCCACGAAGGCCATGGCCACGATGCCGCCGGTCACCCCGAACGCCCACGAGTAGCCCAGCGAATCCGCCAGCATACCGGCCAGCACCGGCCCGGCAATGGCTCCGGTATCGCTGGCCATCTGGAAGGTGGCCAGAACCTTGCCGCCGCTGCGTCCGTTGCCGATGATGTCACCGACCGCGGCCTGCTGGGCGGGGTTGAGCAGTCCGGTGCCCATACCGGCAATGACGGAGATGATCAGGAACTCGGTCACGCTGGAGCTGAAACCGATCATCGCGGTGGCCACGGCGTTCACCGCCAGCCCGATCAGCAGCAGCGGGCGGCGGCCCCAGCTGTCGGCCAGCCGTCCGGAGAAGGTCAGGACGACGGCGGTGCCCACGGCAAAGGCGGTCAGGGAAATACCGGCCACCTCGGGGCCGGCGGACAGGGCGGCAGCGGCGAACAGTGGCACCAGGGCGTTTCGGACGCCGAAGGAGGACCAGCCGTTGGCGAAGGAGGAGACCAGGGCGCCCCGGTAGGCCGAATCGCGCAGCGCTTCCCGCACGGTCAGCACCGGCAGGCCGGCAGGCTTGGTCTCCTCCGCGCCGGGGGCGGACCGGGCGTCCTTGAGGCGCAGGAACACCACGCCGGCCGCCACCACCAGGGCGCCGGCATACACCAGGAACGGAACCCGCAGGCCAAAACCGGCCAGCAGGCCGCCGAGCAGCGGCCCGCCGATATTGCCGAGCAGGAAGGACGAGGCATAGGCGCTGGACACCCGGCCGCGGACTTCAGGAGGAGCCAGCCTGATGATGAGCGCCATGGCGGAAATGGTGAACATCGTCGAGCCGATGCCGCCGAGCCCGCGGAAAATCAGCAGCTGCCAGTAACTCTGGGCGAAAGCGCAGGCGGCCGTGGACAGCGCCACGATCAGCAGGCCGGCGATGTACACCGGGCGTTCACCGAGTTTTTCCAGCAGCACGCCGCCGGCCGGGGCGAACACCAGCCGGGTGAAGGCAAAGGCGCTGACGATCACCGACGATGCCGTGACGCCGACGTCGAAACTCAGCGCGAACTGCGGCAGGACCGGGGCCACTATGCCGAAGCCGAGGGCAATGACGAAGGCGGCCGCGATAAGGACCTTGATTTCCTGCGGGATTCGGATTCGGGGAGTGCGCACCATAATAAGCTGATTCTCTCAGATGCCCGGGTGGCCCGTGAGCGGCATATGAGAAGCTTGGAAGCGTGAATGAGACCCTATCGATAGTGATCTACGTCCTCGTCGCCCTGGCGGTGGTCGGCTCTGTGGCTGCGCTGCTGGTAAGGACCCGGCGCACACCCAAGAGCATGTATCCCACCCGGCGCGACGCCAATGATCCGGTGACCGGATCCGCCGCCGGCACCGACACGCTGGAAGCGCCGCCGGGGGAGACCGACGTCGTTGTTCCCGACGACCTCCGCGATCTGGAGGAAACCCCCGCCCCGCCGGCCCGGACCATCGAAACCCCGGAACCGGTACAGGGCCGTCTGGCCCGGCTGCGGGCCCGGCTGGCCAAATCCAACAATGCCCTGGGCAAGGCGCTGCTGGCCCTGCTCTCCAGCGACAAGATCGATGAAGACGTCTGGGACGAGATTGAGGAAACCCTTCTCCTGGCAGACCTCGGCACCGAGCCCACCCTGGAACTGGTGGACGCGCTGCGCTCGCGGGTCAAGGTTTCCGGCAGCCAGGATCCGCAGGAAGTCCACGCGATGCTGCGCGAGGAACTGATCAAGCTGGTTGATCCGACCATGGACCGTTCCCTCGCCGTCGAGCGCCACGCCGAGACTCCGGCCGTGGTGATGGTGGTCGGCGTCAACGGCGTCGGCAAAACCACCACCGTGGGCAAGCTGGCCCGCGTTCTTGTGGCCGAGGACAAGGATGTGCTGCTGGGCGCCGCGGATACCTTCCGTGCCGCAGCGGCCGAACAGCTGGCCACGTGGGGCCAGCGCGTGGGTGTCCCCACGGTGCGCTCCGACGTTGACGGTGCGGACCCGGCATCGGTGGCCTTCGAAGCGGTCAAGGCCGGCATCGACGGCGAAGTGGACGTGGTCCTTATCGACACCGCCGGACGGCTGCAGAACAAGGTCGGCCTGATGGACGAGCTCGGCAAGGTCAAGCGCGTCATCGAGAAGCAGGCCGCCGTGGACGAGGTCCTGCTGGTCCTGGACGCCACCACCGGCCAGAACGGCCTGACCCAGGCGAAGGTCTTCGCCGAGGTGGTCAACATCTCCGGCATTGTCCTGACGAAGCTGGACGGCACCGCCAAGGGCGGCATCGTCGTCGCCATCCAGCGCACGCTGGGTGTGCCCGTGAAGCTGGTGGGCCTGGGCGAAGGCGCAGATGACCTGGCACCCTTCGAAGCCGAGAGCTTCGTGGACGCACTGCTGAGCTAGGCCCGGCAAGCCAGCGACGCAGCCAGCCAAAGACAATGCCCCGCCCTCCGATCAGGAGGGCGGGGCATTGTGCTGTCCGGTACCCGGTGGCGGAAACCTGCCCGAAACCGTTCCGACACGGGCCTTTTACCGGAGCGGCGGCTTTGTAACCTCCCGGCAACACCATCAGGCACACCCGGAAATCTGGCCCCGGCAAAGTTCTTTCCAGGCGGGAAAGACCCGCCACAGGTGAAGGGACGTGAAGATGGATCTGTCAGCAGGTCACGTCTGGGTGATGGTTTCGGCGGCGCTCGTGCTGCTTATGACACCGGGGGTGGCATTCTTTTATGGCGGCATGACCCGCGCCAAGGCTGCATTGAACATGATGATGATGAGCTTCGTATCCATTGGGCTCGTTGGTGTGGTCTGGGTGCTCTGGGGCTTCTCCATGACGGGCGGCGACGGCATCGCCGGCCTGTTCGGCAATCCCTTCACCTCCTTTGGCCTGGAGGACATCCTCGGTACGGAGGATCTGATCAGTGCCGGCTACGGGGCCACCTTTGCCATCATCACCGTGGCCCTGATCAGCGGGGCGATAGCGGACCGCACAAAGTTCGGCGCCTGGGCGGTGTTTGTACCCATCTGGGTAACGCTGGTGTACTGCCCGCTGGCCTTTATGGTCTGGGGCGGCGGGCTGCTCGGCGCTGAAGGAGCGGTGGGCTCCGTGGTGGGCGAAGCCATCGACTTCGCGGGCGGCACCGTGGTCCACATCAACGCCGGCGTAGCAGGCCTGGTACTGGCCCTGATCATTGGCAAGCGCAAGGGATTCGGCAAGGACCCCAGCCAGCGGCCGCACAACATCCCCTTCGTGATGCTCGGCGCCACCTTGCTCTGGTTCGGCTGGTTCGGGTTCAACGGCGGCGCGGCCGGGACTGCCGAAGAGGCAGGTCTTATCTGGATCAACACCCTCGCCGCTCCCGCAGCCGCCATGCTCGGCTGGCTGCTGACCGAACGGATCCGCGACGGACGCGCTACCTCGCTGGGGGCCGCCTCGGGAGTTGTGGCCGGCCTTGTCGCCATCACTCCGGCCTGCGCCAACGTCAGCCCGCTGGGCGCCGTGGGGCTTGGACTGGTTGCCGGTGTGCTCGCGGCCCTGGCCGTCGGGCTCAAGTACCGTTTCGGCTATGACGACTCGCTGGACGTTGTCGGCGTGCACCTCGTTGCGGGTCTGGTGGGCACCCTGGCCCTGGGCTTCATTGCGCTGCCGGTTGACGGCGCCGGCGGCGGCCTGTTCTACGGTGGCGGACTTGCCCAGCTCGGCGCCCAGCTCGCCGCAGCACTGATCGCCATCGTGTTCGCAGCGGTGATGACCCTGGTGATCGGCCTGGCCATCCACAAGACTATGGGCTTCCGGGTATCCGAAGAAGCCGAGGTCAACGGTGTGGACCTGAGCGAACACGCGGAAACCGCTTACGAATTCGGCGGCCTGGGCACCGGCGGATCCTTTACGCCCTTCCCCGAAACAGCACGCACCACCACCAAGGAGACGGTCAACTCATGAAACTCGTAACCGCCATTGTCCGTCCGGAGAAGCTGGACGCCGTCCGGGGGAGCCTGGAAAGCTACGGAGTCCAGGGACTTACGGTCAGCTCCGCCAACGGCTACGGCCGCCAGCGCGGCCACACCGAGGTCTACCGCGGCGCGGAGTACACGGTGGACCTGCTGCCCAAGGTCCGGGTGGAGGTGCTGGTGGCCAATGACTGGGTCAATGACATTGTTGATGTCCTGGTGTCCACCGCCAACACCGGCCGCGCCGGCGACGGGAAGGTATGGGTGGTGAACGTGGAGGAGGCGCTGCGCGTCCGTACCGGGGAGCGCGGGGACAGCGCCCTCTAATAGCGCTACAGGTCCGCCCGTCTGGTATCCCAGCCGGGCGGTCCCTGCGTTCCGGCCCGGTATTCCTCCAGCGGCACCTCATCCGCGGCCCAGGCCCGCACCACCGGATCCACTATCCGCCAGCATTCCTCCGCGATGTCGGCACGCACGGAGAGCAGGGGGTCTCCGTCCAGTACGGATTCAATTACCTCGCCGTACGGAGTCAGGTGCGACATGTGGGTCGGTCCTTTCAGCCCGGTGCGCTCGAGCCGGAAGACATTCTCGGGACCGTTGACGTTCAGCTCGAGTTCAATTTCCGCCGGGCCGAAGGATATCCGCAGCCGGGAGGGCAGATCCGTCACCCCCGTGAATCCGGCCGGCAGATGGCTCACGGGCCGGAACGTCACCAGCACCTCCTTGCGCGTCCGGTTCATCGCTTTCCCGGAACGCAGGATGAACGGGACGCCTGCCCAGCGGTCATTGCTGATGTGGACCACCACCTCGGCCAGGGTCTCGGTGCTCCTGGACGGATCGACGCCGGGGGAGTCGGCATAGGCCTGCAGTTCCTCGCCGTCCACGGCTCCGGCCGTGTAGCGGGCACGGCGGCTGCCGGTCGCCGGATCGATGGTTGCTGCCCGCAGGGTGGCGGCCACGAGGTCACGCAGATCGCGCTCGCCTAGGGTGGCCGGCACGCCGATGGCCATAAAAGCCATCACATGCAGAAGGTGGCTTTGGATCATGTCTTTCAAGGCACCGGCGTTGTCGTAGTACTTTGCCCGTCCTTCCAGCCCCAGCTGCTCATCAAATACCACTTCCACTTTTTCGATGTGCAGGTTGTTCCACGCAGGCTCCAGCAGCCGGTTGGTGAACCTGAGCCCCAGGATGTCCATCACCGTGGTCATGCCCAGGAAATGGTCCACCCGGAAGACGTCCGCCTCCGGGACCAGGCGGGACAGCGCCTGGTTGAGGGCGACGGCCGAATCCCGGTCACTGCCGAAGGGTTTCTCCAAGACCAGGCGGGTACCCGGTGGCAGGTCCCGCAGGCGGTCCACCGTTTGCGCGGTGAGTGCCGGGGGAAGCGCGAAGTAGACGGCCAGCGGGCCGGGCAGCTCCCGGATGCGCTCGTTCACTTCGGTTCCGGAGGAGAGATCCAGCCTCAGGTAGCGGGAACGGTCCACCGTTTCGCGCAGCTGCTCCCGCCCGGCACTGTCCGCTGCCTCGTAGGCAGAGTCGAAGCTGGAGCGCATCCGGTCCTGCCACTGCTCACGGGTCCAGTCCCGGGACCCTGAACCGATCACCGTGATTCCCCGTGCCCGGCCCTGGCCGACCACCCGGGCCAGCCCGGGAAGCAGCAGCCGGCCGGAAAGGTCTCCGGTGCCGCCAAGGATCAGCAGGGTGCGCACGTGCTCAGGATCCGGCATTTATCCAGCCTCCCACTGCATCCGCTTCCGAGTAAGGCTGTGGCGGCAATTTGCCGGACCGGCTTGGTACCCTTAACAGCTGGGCCTGCCAAACAAGGCGAAGAAACTGACGAAAGAAGTGCGCGGCACGTGTTCAATTCACTGTCTGACCGGTTGACTTCAACCTTCAAAAACCTGCGAGGCAAGGGCCGGCTCACCGAGGCCGATGTCGACGCCACCGTACGCGAGATCCGCCGCGCCCTGCTGGACGCCGATGTCGCCGTTCCGGTAGTGCGCGCCTTCACGGCGTCGGTCAAGGAACGCGCCCTGGGACTGGAAGTTTCCCAGGCCCTGAACCCGGGCCAGCAGGTGGTCAAGATTGTCAACGAGGAGCTCAAGAGCATCCTCGGCGGCGAGACCCGCCGGCTGCGTCTGGCCAAGAACCCTCCGACGGTCATCATGCTCGCAGGCCTCCAGGGTGCCGGTAAGACCACCCTCGCAGGCAAGCTGTCCAAGCACCTGAAGTCCCAGGGCCACAGCCCCCTGCTCGTGGCAGCGGATCTCCAGCGGCCCAACGCCGTCCGCCAGCTCCAGGTCAACGGCGAACGCGCCGGCGTACCGGTCTACGCACCGCACCCCGGCGTCTCCTCCGAATTCGAAGCCGCCACCGGTGATCCGGTAGCCGTTGCCCGCCAGGGTGTCGAGGAAGCACGCACCAAGCTGCACGACGTCGTCATCGTGGACACCGCCGGCCGCCTGGGTGTGGACGCGGAACTGATGCAGCAGGCCGCGGACATCCGCGCCGCCATCAACCCGGACGAAGTTCTTTTCGTCATCGACGCCATGATCGGCCAGGATGCCGTCAACACGGCCCAGGCCTTCAACGAGGGCGTGAATTTCACCGGCGTCGTGCTGACCAAGCTCGACGGCGATGCCCGCGGCGGTGCCGCCCTCTCGGTGGCCTCGGTTACCGGCAAGCCGATCATGTTCGCCTCCACCGGTGAGGCGCTGACCGACTTCGAGGTCTTCCACCCGGACCGCATGGCCAGCCGTATCCTGGACCTCGGCGACGTCCTGACCCTGATCGAGCAGGCCGAACAGAGCTGGGACAAGGACGAAGCCAACCGGATGGCGAAGAAGTTCGCCGACCAGGAAGACTTCACCCTCGACGACTTCCTCGCCCAGATGCAGCAGATCCGCAAGATGGGCTCCATGAAGAAGATGCTCATGATGATGCCCGGCGCTGCCGGCATGCGTGAGCAGCTGGAGAACTTCGACGAGCGCGAGATCGACCGTGTCGAAGCCATTGTCCGCTCCATGACGCCGCACGAGCGCGTGGCCCCGAAGATCATCAACGGCTCCCGCCGCGCCCGCATTGCCCGCGGTTCCGGCGTGCACGTCTCCGAGGTCAACGGCCTCCTGGAGCGCTTTGTCCAGGCCCAGAAGATGATGAAGAAGATGGCCCAGGGCGGCGGCATCCCGGGGATGCCCGGCATGGCCGGCCCCGGCGGTTTCGGCGGCGCACGCAAGAAACAGCAGGCTGCCAAGGGCAAGAAGAAGGCCAAGTCCGGCAACCCCGCCAAGGCAGCGCAGGAACGCGCCGAAGCGGAGGCCCGGCGGTCCGGCGCCCGCAAGGCACTGCCCACCGGCAGCGCCTTCGGCGCCCAGGACACGGACTTCGATCCGTCATCGCTGAACCTGCCCAAGGGCTTTGATAAGTTCCTCGGCAAGTAACTCCGCCATGCACGCAACGCCGGACTACCTGTCCGGCGTTGCGTGTTTAACCGTCCTGCATGGTTCCATTGCAGCAGTCCGGCACCACGGAAAGAGGACACTATGGCAGCACCGGGACTGAGCGGATACTACGGTTCAATCTTTAAGCGGAGCACCACGGCCGGTGCCGTCATCCGCACCGTGGACGGCGGGGTCCTCCTCCTGCGCTACGGGACCGGCCCGTGGCAGCTGCCGGCGGGCGTGGTTAAGGCAGGTGAGGATCCCCGCACCGCCGCCCGCCGCATCGCCCGGGAAACGCTGGATCCCGGGTTTGACGTCGGCCGGGTCCTGGCCGTGGATTATCTGCAGGGAGGCCCGGGCCGGGGCGATTCCATCGCGTTCCTCTTCGACGGCGGAACCCTGGCGACCACGGTGGCGGCCTTCACCGGTGCCGGCGGCGGGTTTGAAGCGCGGTTCCTTCCTGCGGCTGAGTGCCGCCAGATGCTCGACGGCGTCACTGGTAAGCAGCTGGCCGGTGCGCTGCTGGGGCTGGAACTGGGTACGACGGTGGAACTGGTGGACGGGGTGCAGGTGCCGACGGAAGCGGTATGCCCGCCACCGCTGCGCAGGATGATGCCGCCGCTGGAGGACTTTTCCGCGGTTCTCGAACACCGGGAGCGGACATGAAGCGGGAACCTTCATCTGGGCGGGGAGTCCATGTGCGGCCGGCGGACGCCCGTGATTTTCCGCTGTTGCCGGCCCTGGAGGCCGCTTCCGACACCCTGCTGGCCGCGGTGCCGGGAGTGCGTGCCTCGCAGGCGGCACTCCCGCCGGTGGCCACCCTGCCCGAGTTCATTGCTGCCCGCCGGGTCCTGGTAGCCGGACGTCCGCCCGCCGGGTTCGCCCGGCTGGAGGAAATCGACGGGCAGGCACATTTGGAACAGCTTTCGGTCCATCCTGACGCCGCCGGTGCCGGACTGGGGCGGGCACTGGTGGAAGCGGCCCTGGAATGGGCCCGGGAGCAGGGCTATGCCAGCATGACGCTTTGCACGTTTGCCGGCGTGCCGTTCAACGCGCCGTTCTATGCCAGCTGCGGTTTCTCGGTTGTGCAGGACCCTCAGGCAGAACTGGGGGCACTGCGACAACACGAAGCGGCACTCGGGCTCGATGCCATGGGGAAGCGGGTGGCAATGCGGGCGCGCCTGCTGCCCGCCGCCGCGGTGGAATGACGCGCTTATGAGCGAACAGCAACCAGTGGTCCTGGTTCCCAGCAGATACGCCGATTGGGCCGCCATGGCAGCCGGGATGGCACGCAGGATCCACCGGCTGGCACCGGCGTCACAGGTGGAGCACATCGGTTCCACCGCCGTGCCGGATCTCGCGGCCAAGGATGTGGTGGACCTGCTGGTTGGTGTTGGGAAGGACCGGATTCTGGCCGTCGCCGGGGAACTGGCAGCTGCCGGGTTCGATCTGGAGGGCACTCTTCCCGGGCACTGCTGGCTCAGTTATCCCGCCCGTGCAGAACGAAGATATGTGCTGCACGTGGTCGAATTCGGCGGCAGGCCCTGGCAGCGGCGCCTCGCTTTCCGGAACCTGCTCCGAAGTGATCCGCAGGCGCGGGAGCGGTATCTGGCAGCCAAGCGAGACGCAGCGGTCGGATCGTCAGGCTGGGACGCCTACACCCAGGCGAAAACTCCGGTGGTCTGCGAACTGCTGGCCGGTATGACGGATGAACAACCGACAGCTCGCTATTAGATGAAGCTTCAAGTAAGCTGTTTACATGAACCTTCAAGTAAATGACCTGCTGCCGTCCGATCTGTCCATGGGGACGGTAATGCTCAAGGTTGGGGACATGGCCAAGGTGTCCGCCTATTATCGCGGCGCCCTGGGGCTGGAGGTGGTCGCTGAAGCTGACGGCGGCCTGTATCTGGGCAGGGGCGCCGTCCCGCTGGTGCATCTGGCCCCGGCCCCCGGCCTGCAGGTTGCCTCGCGGGGCGAAGCCGGACTGTTCCATACCGCCATTCTGTTTGAGGACCAGGCATCCCTGGCCGCTACGGTTGCCTCTGCCACCCGGTATGATCCTGCGGCCTTTGTTGGATCCGCCGACCATCTTGTCAGCGAGGCGTTCTACTTCACCGACCCCGAGGGCAACGGCATCGAGCTGTACTACGACAAGCCCCGCGAGGACTGGGAGTGGGCCACTACGGCCGCCGGCCGCGAGGTGAAGATGGCTTCCCTCGCCCTCTCCCCGCAGGCCTATCTCCGGGACCACCTGGCCGAAGCGGAACCGGACCGGCTCAGCGCAACGGCAGCCGGCGTCGGACACGTGCATCTGCAGGTGGGGGATACGGCGACAGCCCAGGCGTTCTATGTGGACACCCTGGGCTTCGAGCGCACGGCGGGTTTCCATGGCCAGGCACTGTTTGTCTCCGCCGGCGGCTATCACCATCACATGGCCATGAATGTGTGGAACAGCCGCGGAGCAGGCCCCCGGCGGGACACCCTCGGCTTGGGCGAGGTGCTCATCGGCGTACCTTCGGCCGACGACGTCGCGGCGCTGGCGGACCGGCTGAAGGTTGCCGGCGTATCCACTCACCACACGGGTGCGGAGCTCGTGTTTGAGGATCCCTGGCGCAACCGCCTGCGGGTTGCAGTGCGCTGATCCGGTCCCCGCGGGAGATACCTGCCGGCCCGGCGGGTCGGCAAGTCGCAAAAGGCGGAGTCATCTGGCACAATGGTCAGGTACTCGATCTGCGCGGCCCCTCTCTCCGTGCATGCATCTTGTCCTTTTGAACCCCAACGTTATGGCCCGCCCCACGGGAGCAGAAGTACGGGTTCGCCCCATTTCAGATCAGGAGTGACCACAAAAGTGGCCGTAAAGATTCGCCTTAAGCGCCTCGGCAAGAAGTTCTCAGCACACTACCGCGTTGTTGTCATGGATTCCCGTGCCAAGCGCGATGGCCGTGCCATCGAGGAAATCGGACTGTACCGTCCGACCGAAGAGCCGTCGTACATCGACATCAAGTCCGACCGCGCCCAGTACTGGCTCGGCGTCGGCGCCCAGCCCACCGAGCAGGTCGCAGCACTGCTGAAGATCACCGGTGACTGGCAGAAGTTCAAGAACATCGAAGGCCAGGAAGGTACCCTGCGTACCAAGGCCCCGAAGGAGCCCTTCGTGGCTCCCGAAAAGAAGTCAGTGATTGTCCCCGAGGCCATCACTCCCAAGGCCAAGAAGGAGGAAGCCCCCGAGGCTCCCGCCGAGGCTGAGGCTGAGTAACTTGCTCGCTGAAGCACTGGAGCACCTCGTGCGCGGCATCGTTGACAGTCCTGAGGACGTCAAGGTTTCCGCCAAGAGCAACCGCCGGGGGGAAACCCTCGAGGTTCGGGTTCACCAGGACGATCTGGGCCGGGTCATCGGCCGGCAGGGACGGACGGCCCGCGCACTGCGCACGGTCATCGCCGCCCTGGCCAACGGTGAGCAGGTCCGGGTTGACGTTGTGGATACCGACCGGCGCCGCTGATCTGATGATTACCGGCGCTGCGGAAGCGAACAGTTCTTCCTTGCAGTACCAGCAGTAAAAGCAGTACACAGGATCCGGCCCCGACACCAGATAATGGTGCAGGGGCCGGATTTTTTGTGAGGCGGGCTCCCGCCGGCACCCTATCCCTGACAGAGGAGAAACCATGCAGTTGCAGGTGGCACGTATCGGTAAGCCGCACGGCATTCGCGGCGAAGTGACCGTCCAGGTCCTGACCGACGCCCCCGGGGACCGCTTTGTCCCGGGCACCGAACTCACGGTGGAACCGGCCTCCAAAGGGCCGCTGACCGTCCTCAGCGCACGCTGGAACAAGGACATCCTGCTGCTCGGGTTCGAGGAGGTCGCGGACCGTAACGGTGCCGAGGAGCTCCGCGGAGCGAAGCTGTTCATTGACACCGAAACGGTAGATGAGGACGGTGACGACGAGGGCTGGTATGAACACGAGCTGGTGGGCCTGCAGGCGCGCGTGGGGAACGACGTCGTCGGCACGGTCAGCGGGCTGCGCACCCTGACGGTACAGGACCTGCTGGTGGTCGAGGGCACCGGTGGAGAGGAAATCCTCGTGCCGTTTGTCGAGGCAATCGTTCCCGAGGTCAACGTGGATGGCGGATACGTGCTGCTGACGCCGCCGGAGGGGCTCTTCGAGCTGAACACCTCCGAAGAGAAGAAGCCTGAAGAGAAGAAGGCCGATCCGAAGGAAGCCGGACAGTAAGTGCGCATCGACGTTGTCAGCATTTTCCCCGAGTATCTGGCGGCCCTGGAGCTGTCCCTGATCGGCAAGGCCCGTCAGGACGGACTGCTGGATCTGGCCGTGCACGATCTGCGCGACTTCACCACCGACCGTCACCGGACCGTGGATGATACCCCGTACGGTGGCGGCGCCGGCATGGTGATGAAGCCCGAGCCGTGGGCACAGGCACTTGAGGCCGTGGCCGGTGAGGGCGAAAACCGTCCCGTGCTGATTGTTCCCTCACCCGCCGGAGCCGTTTTCACGCAGGCCATGGCCTACCAGCTGGCCGAGGAAAAGCACCTGGTCTTCGCCTGCGGACGTTACGAAGGCATCGACGAGCGGGTCCTGGAATGGGCCGGCGAGCGTTTCGACGTCCGGCCGGTCAGCCTGGGTGACTATGTGCTCAACGGCGGGGAAGTGGCCGTGCTGGCGATGGTGGAGGCCGTGGGCCGCCTCGTGCCCGGCGTCGTAGGCAATCCGGAATCCCTGGTGGAGGAATCCCATTCCGACGGACTGCTCGAATACCCCGTCTACACCAAGCCCTCCGCCTGGCGCGAGCGTCCGGTGCCCGAGGTTCTACTCAGCGGCAACCACGCGAAGATTGCCCGTTTCCGCCGGGATGAGCAGCTGCGGCGCACCGCTGCGCGGCGTCCCGACCTGATCGAAAAGTTCGACGCCGCGAGCCTGGATAAAGCCGACCGTGCCACGCTGGCTTCGCTCGGCTACGAGGTCCGTGACGGCAGGATCAGCCGCGGAGCCTGAACCCGGTACCGGTGATTGGTGCCGGGGATGCCGATGTGGCAAAATAAGACACTGTGTCATCTGGGCCCGTACCTGCCACAGGGGGAGCGCGGCCAACAGCCATGACACACCGGCAACCCATCCTCGGGTCCAGCCGGTCTTTCTAACTTCGACAGCATCCGTGCCGCCCGTCCGGGCCGCATTCTTGCTGCCGTTACCAAAGTGGATGACCTGTGGCGTTCACCAGGAGTGATAAACAATGCACATCCTAGATTCTGTTGACGCAGCTTCCCTGCGTACGGACATCCCCGAGTTCCGCGCCGGTGACACCGTCAAGGTTCACGTAAACATCATCGAAGGCAAGAACACCCGTGTTCAGGTCTTCCAGGGCTTCGTGCTCAAGCGCCAGGGTGATGGCCTCCGCGCGACCTTCACGGTCCGCAAGGTCTCCTTCGGTGTCGGCGTTGAGCGTACCTTCCCGGTACACTCCCCGGTCATCGACAAGATCGAGGTTGTCTCCAAGGGTGACGTGCGTCGCGCCAAGCTGTACTACATGCGCGATCTGCGCGGCAAGGCAGCCAAGATCAAGGAAAAGCGCGACTTCCGTCCCGCCAAGTAACTTACTTGTCTGCAGCATCCGCCTCCGGGGAACCCTCCGCGAAGCACACGAAACGCCGGCCCCGGTTTGTGGGCTGGCGTTTTGTGCTATGTGCTCTCGCCGCCGCAGTGATCCTCGCCGCCGTCGTCCGGGCTTTCTTCTTCGACGTCTTCTACATTCCCTCCAACTCCATGCAGCCACTGCTGGAACCCGGAGACCGGGTGCTGGTGTCGCGTACTGCGTACTCCTCGGAGGAGATCCGCCGCGGCGACGTGGTGGTTTTTGACGGCCGCGGCTCCCTGGCCCCCTTGCACAGCGGTCGCCCGGCCCTGGCCGACGCTGCGGTCACCGTAGGACGCTGGCTCGGACTGGCCGGCAGCGACACGGTCTATGTGAAACGCGTCATCGGAGTTGCCGGGGACCGGGTCAGCTGCTGCACCGACGACGATCCAAGAATCACGGTTAACGGAACTCCGCTGGATGAACCGTACGTTTATGAGGGAGATGCAGCCAGCGACCACGGGTTCGACGTAACGGTACCGGAGGGGCGGCTGTGGCTGATGGGCGACCACCGGTCCGAGTCCGCTGATTCACGGTCCCTGCTGGGAGCCCCGGGCGGCGGCCTGATCTCCACGGAGAGGGTGATCGGCGAAGCCCGGAAGATTCTCTGGCCGCTCGAACGCAGTACCAATATTGACGGCTATCCTTAGGAGCCGAGTGGAACACGGAGAAATAAGAGGAAACGCAATGTCGCAGAATCCGGACCAGTCCCAGGACGGGACACCCGGCTCCGGGGAACAGCGGGATCACGCAGCACATAAGGCGCCCAAGGACAGGAAGCGCGGCCTCGGAGCCTGGTTGCGCGAAGTCCTCACGATTGTGGTCATCGCCCTGCTGCTGTCCTTCCTTATCAAGACCTTCCTTTTCCGGGCCTTTTACATCCCGTCAGGGTCCATGGAGGAGACGCTCGAGATCAACGACCGGATTTTCGTGAACCTTCTGGTCCCGGAACCGATCGACCTGAACCGCGGCGATGTTGTGGTGTTCAAGGACACCAAGGGCTGGCTGCCCGAGCCCGTCGCCAAGGAATCGAACCCGGTCCGTGATGCCCTCACCTTTGTGGGACTGCTGCCCGATGAATCACAGCAGCACCTGGTCAAACGCGTCATCGGCACCGAAGGGGACCACGTTGTCTGCTGCGATGCCGATGGCAGGATCACGGTCAACGGCGAACCGCTGGACGAGCCCTACCTGTACCCCGGGGCAACCCCTTCGGACATCCCCTTTGACGTAGTGGTGCCGGAAGGAAAGGTTTGGGTGATGGGGGATCACCGCAACGCCTCTGCCGATTCGCGGGAACACCAGAACGGCGAAGGCGGCGGCTTCGTCGACGTGGACGACATTGAAGGCAAAGCCGTTGTGACTGCCTGGCCGCTGAACCGCATCGGCGGCGTCAGCAGTTACGAAGAAGTTTTCAAGGACATACCCGCCCCGACCGAAAACAGTGGTCAATGAGCACGGAAACCGTCCCGGCGACCAGCCCGGCAGCAGCGCGGACTGCTGCGCGCCCGGCCGCGTCCAAGGCGCCGACCCTGCGCTATGAACGCACCTTCGCCGCCCGCGGGCACCGCATCCTCGCCGGCTGCGACGAAGTGGGCCGCGGAGCACTTGCCGGGCCGGTCTCCGTAGGGTTGGTGGCCGTGGACCTGGCCACGGTGCGTTCGCTCAAAGGCGTGCGGGACAGCAAACTGTTGTCCGTCGCTGACCGGAATGCACTGGTCCCCAAAATCAAGAAATGGGCCCTAGCCTGGGGCGTCGGCCACGCCAGTGCCGCCGAAATCGATCTTCACGGACTCACCGCTGCACTGCGCCTGGCCGGGACACGCGCCTGGGACCAGGTGTGCCTGACCCTGCGCCCCGACGTCGTGCTCCTGGACGGCAACTTCAACTGGCTCTCCCCGGAGCGCCAGGGAAGTCTCTTCGACGAGCTCGACGGCGCGGATGCTTCCGGGGCGGACGACGGTGGCTGTACGGCCGAGGTGCATACCCGGATCAAGGCGGACATGCAGTGCCTGAGCGTGGCCGCCGCCAGTGTTCTGGCGAAAGTGGAGCGCGACGCCATGATGGTAGAGTTTGCCGCTGCCCACCCGCACTACTCGTGGGAGATCAACAAGGGCTACGCCACCGGCTCGCATCGTGCGGCCATAGATGTCCACGGACCGACGCCGCTGCACCGGATGTCCTGGCGCCTTGGCTCCAGGGAACGGCCAGGCGCGTTGGAATCCGGGAACGACCTAAGCCCAGTTGGGGGGATGATAGGACCATGAGCGCCGAAGATCTCGAGAACTATGAAACGGACATGGAGCTTCAGCTCTACCGGGAGTACCGGGACGTTGTAGGCCTGTTCAGCTACGTGGTGGAAACCGAGCGCCGGTTCTACCTGGCCAACCATGTTGACCTCCAGGCCCGTTCCGCCGACGGTGAGATCTACTTCGACCTCACCCTGCAGGACGCCTGGGTCTGGGATGTCTACCGTTCCGCCCGCTTCGTCAAAAGCGTGCGCGTGATTACCTTCAAGGACGTCAACGTCGAGGAACTGACCCGCAACGACGACCTCACGCTGCCAAAGGCGGACGAACTCTAGCCCGGGGGCATACTGCCGGCATGCCTGGATCCGGTACAGGTTTCGGCGCGAACCGGCGGCTGTATGCCCAAATGCGGCCCGACGGCGGGTCGCTGGCCCATTTGCTGGCCCTCCAACAGGCGGTCGTCGCCGCGGCGCCGCGCGGCGTCCGTCAGGTCCCGTCGCGGCAACTGCACCTGACGCTCATCCACTTCGGCAAAGTGCTGGATGTGTACCGGGTCATCAGTGCTGCCACGGGTATCTCGCTGCCGGATTATGCCGGGCTGCTGGAAGGTTATATCGAGCGGACAGAGTCGCTCCTGCCCGCTGCAGCGTTCCATTTGCGGCCGGTGCGGACCGCCGGGTTCGGTGCCCACGGACGCACCCTCGCGGTGGAGTATGCGCCCACTCCGGAGCTATCCGCGCTGCATGCAGGGCTGTTGGAAGAGCTGGAGGGATTCCTGGCCGCCTGCGGAATTGCGGGTACGGCGTCGTTCATGGCCGGTGACCCGAACTTTATGTTTGCCCGAACCCTCCGGCCGCACATCACATTGGTCAGAGGTTATACCGGGCCGCCGCCGGGCCTGGAGCTGGGGCGTGTGACGCTGATTCCCATGCCTGTGGTGTACCCCGGGCGCTGAGCAGGCCGGGGTACACCGTGAGGCGCCGGCTGATACCGGCCAGCGGGCTAGCTGTGGTTGCCGCGGCGGCGGGTCAGGAGCACAACGGCCGTGCCGAGACCCAGGATCCCGGCTCCTGCCAGTGCCGGGAACAGTCCGTCCGCACCCGTGGCGGCCAGTGCCGGGTCGGTTGCCGATGTGTCGGTCCCTGCAGGGCCGGATGATCCGGGACCTGAGGATCCGGGTTCAGTTGTTCCGGGATCCGGGGTGCTGGCGCCTGCGGGGGTTTTCGTGGCAGGAGGTGCGGCCGGGTTGGTTGTCGGCGACCCGGTCGGTGTCGGGGTAGCCGTGCCCTTGGGGGCGGGCGCAGTGCCGGTCGGCGTCGGGGTGGCAGAGCCTGTCGGCGTGGGCGTCCCGGTTGGCGGCTCGCCGGGCTCGCCGGGCTTGCTCGGCTCGCTGGGCTTGTCGGAGGGAGGCGACGGCGACGGTGAGGGCTGCTCGGTTGGCCCGCAGGCCGGTACCAGGGCCACGTCCGCGAGCTCCTGGTGCTTGGCCTCCACCAGTGTCACGTTGCCCGGGAACCCCTCGGGGTATGTGATCGTGTCCGGCCATGCAATGGCTCCCGGCGACTCCAGCTGGTCCTGCTGCACCGCCCACCCGTCCCCGCAGACATCCGCGGGAAGGAGAGCCGTGATGTCGGTAAACCAGCGATGCCCCACCTGTGTGTCCAGGAGGGTCTGCGGTCCCGAATTCTCCCAGGCGGCGGGCTGGTCCTTATCTTTCTTTTCGTACAGGTAGATACCCGTTTCCTGAAACGGCGTACCCGGTGACGGGTCCTGGGCCGGCGTCGATGTGCCAGCGGTGGGATGTTCATTCGGCTGCCCCGTTCCGGTAGCCAGTGCGGGGGCTCCGGTGGCCACAGATAAGCCGGCGAGCACTGCTATCCCCGTTACGAAAGCGGTTCGGTGCGTCTTGCGGATGTGCATGGTTTCCTTCTCGTGGTTGGGAAGTCGGCGCTTTTGCGGCCACAGCGTGACGCGCCTTTCGCAGTATTCGGGGATTAACACAGGGAGCCCGCAAGATCAGCGCAAGATACTCGAAACCGAGTAGCTTTCAGATAAAAGCAAGTAGTTTTGGCGGAAATAACGCTGTTGCCCGGCTCGCTGGAGGGCTAATCTCTCGGCTGTTGATGCCTGGACGATGTGGCCCGGGCCCGTGTGCTGATGAATCGGCCCGTGTGAGGATGGGGCATGACTTTCAATGCCGATGTGTTGCTCGCCGGACCGCGGGGCCGCCGCCTGTGTCTGGAGGTGGCGGCGGAACTGGATCCCGATGTCCGGAACGCAGTGTTCCAGCTGGGCTACGAACTCGACCCCGGCCGGGGCACTTCCGTGGTGATGTTCGGCGATCTGTCGAAGGACGCCGGTTCCCGCCCGGCAGCGTCAGCGGAGGCACTCGCAGCTCTGCTTGGCTCCATGGACGTACCGGACCTGACCGAGGACCTTATCCTCGATGCACTGCAACGGTCCGTGATGAGCGCCCGATACTGGCAGGAACCTGACGGGGAGGATGTGCTTGCTGCCATACCGGCTATCCGCCGGGCTCTGCAGCGCGTCGCAGAACGGGCGGTGGTCATGGAGGTGCTTCGGGCGGATTCGCGGATGCAGCGGCAGTGGGCCATCGACTGGCGGGGACCGGATGATCCGGCACCGCTGGGCAGGGACCCGGAAAAGACCCTGGCCAAGTGGGGCCGCGCCATACGTGCCGATGAGCTGACGTGGCGGGAAAGTCGGCGCGGGCCGGAATGGACGGGGGACTGGTGGTCCATTCCGCTTGGCCTCACCGGCACAGTCGGCCGTATTCCGGCGGGGCTGAACCTGGTGGAGGACTATCCGGGTTGGGAGCGCGCGACCACTATTCCGGTCGACGGGGCAGGCAGGACGTTTGAAATCCGCAGCGAGGAGGACTGGGTTCTGCTGTGCCGCCGGTTCCCGCTGGAAGTGTCCGCTTCCCGGCGCTGGGTCTGGCTGCGCACCACCGGACGTGAGGGCCGCTGGGTTATTCCGGACTGGGAACTCGTGGCAGGGGAGTGGGACGCCGTCCACTTGACGGTGCCGGGGTATCTCAGCTGCGCAGGGAGGGCACTGGCCGTGGACGAGAGGACCGGATCCGTGATTGCAGGCTGGGACCCGGGCCGGACCATCTGGCTTACCGACGTGGTACGCGAAACCGGCGAACCACGGCAGTATTGGCGCCGTTCCCCGAACGGTGACGGCTGGTTCCCCGCGTAAGCGGTTCGCGGTGCCTCCACAGGACCCCTTGAAGTGTCGCGCACCCGGTGCTCTCCACATGCCCGGGCTCCACGCGTGCTGGCCGGGTCGTTAGCCGCAAGCGTGATGACATGAGAGCCAAAGATATACTCGGCAGCCGCGGCGAAGAACTTGCGGCACAGTATCTGACTGAGTCAGGGCTGTGTGTGATTGACCGGAACTGGCGCTGCCCGGACGGGGAGATAGATCTGGTGGCGGTGGACGGAGCAACCCTGGTGATAGTGGAGGTCAAGACGCGCTCGTCCCTGAACTTCGGCCACCCCTTTGAAGCCATCAGCCCCGCAAAACTGGCACGCCTGCACCATCTGGGTGCAGCGTGGGTGCGGGCGCATAACAGATATTATGCGCATCGAAGGATCGACGCGGTGGCAGTGCTGGATGACGGCACCGGTTCGCCCGTGCTCGAGCACCTGAGGGGGATTTCCTGATTCCCGCGAGCCCGGGACGCGCAGCTGCACGGCACCGGCAAAGGATGGAGCGATCTAGCTTCCTGGACAGTGACACGGCGGGCAACCGCTTCACCGCACCGTAGTGGTCGGCGCCATTGGATGCGTCTTTTTTGGCGCCGGCGGGGCCTTCTTTGTTTGGAAAAAGCTGAGGGAACCCGCTGTGCTGACCCTTACTCCGGCCGGGATCAGGGTGCAGTCTGCCGGGTTTATCCCATGGGCTAACCTCGACGCCGTCGGCGTGGGCCGGACACCGGGCGGTCCATACGGAGCGAAGATCATCGGTATCCGGGTGAAATCCCAGAAACAGCTCGTGGAAACGATGAGTCCGCAGGAGCAACGCCTCATGCGCGGTGCCGCCAGGGTAGGCAGGGCAGCAGGGTTTGCCCTGCAGGCCGGCAGGCATCCGGGTCAGAAAGCACTCCGGTCCGTACCCCGGCAGGATCCTGTGGCGATCATGGAGTGGACCCGCAGTACCACCGGCTGGGACCTGAGCTGGTCCCCGATGCTCTTCAACCACCGCAGTACCACCGTGGTCGAGATGATCGAAACGTATCACCGGAGTGTGCGGCGTTCCTCCAGCCCTGACACCTTTCCTCCACACCGCTGAGCTTCTCCCTCAGGCATAACCGCTTGTGCACAGCGACCGGCAGAGGAATCCCCTGACACCGCAGCCCCGGGCAGGGTGGTGCCATGAATGCACAGGAACGCCGAATACACGGTAGTACGGTCAGCCCTGCAGCGGTGGCGTCATGAGTCTGGGCCGCACCTATGGCGTGGGACTCGTGGGTCTCCAGGGCAGGATGGTGGAAGTCGAGGCGGACATCGGCCAGTCCCTCCCTTCGTTTATTCTGCTCGGCCTGCCGGACGCGTCGCTGAACGAGTCGCGCGACCGGGTGAAGTCTGCAGCGAAGAACGCCGGATTGCCGTTGAGCAGGCGCCGTATCACGGTGAACCTTATGCCCGCGGACGTCCCAAAACACGGATCAGGTTTCGATCTGGCCATAGCCGTGGCCGCACTGTGCGCCGGCGGCGCGCTCCGCAGCCCCGGAAGGTGCGTTTTTCTTGCAGAACTGGGACTCGACAGCAGATTGCGGCCGATCCGCGGCGTCCTTCCGGCCGTGATGGCGGCGGTAGCCGCCGGGTATACGGATTTCGTTGTGGCCGAGGAGAACGCAGCGGAAGCGGCACTGGTGCCCTCCGCCCGGGTGCGGGGCTGCTCCTCCCTGGCGCAGGTCGCTGCCGGTCTGGGAGCTGATCCGGAACTGCTGGCATTCCCCGCTCCGGTCGCCGGCGGGGCCGGCGCCGAAGCGGAAGAGGACCCGGGAGGGCCAGCGGTACCGGATCTTTCCGATGTGTCCGGACAACAGGAGGCACGGTTCGCCATCGAGGTTGCGGCCGCCGGCGCTCACCATCTTCTGATGACCGGACCCCCGGGAGCGGGGAAAACCATGCTGGCCGAGCGGCTGCCCGGTATCCTCCCGGACCTGCCCGATGATCAGGCGATGGAAGTGACCGCAATTCATTCACTGGCCTGGCAGGGACGCCCGTGCCGTGAGTTGCTGCGCCGGCCGCCGTTCCAAAGCCCGCATCACACGGCGTCCACTGCTGCAGTGATTGGAGGCGGTTCGGGCATTCCCCGCCCCGGCGCAGCGTCCCGGGCCCACAGGGGTGTGCTTTTCCTGGATGAGGCACCTGAATACGAGCGACGGGTATTGGACGGATTGCGCCAGCCGTTGGAAAGCGGGCAGCTCGTGCTGCACAGGGCCGCCGGCACTGCCGTATACCCTGCCCGTTTCCAGCTGATACTGGCAGCGAATCCCTGCCCGTGTGGTTTGGCGACGGGGAAAGGCATCGAATGTACCTGCACCCCGCAGCAGCGGCGACGGTACTTTAGCCGTCTCTCCGGTCCGCTGCTCGACCGCGTAGACCTACAGCTCAGCGTGCGGAGGGTTGCACTGGGGGACTACTTTTCCACTGAGGCGCCGGAAGCAACCTCAACTGTTGCGGAGCGGGTACACAGTGCCAGGCACCTCCAAAAGGAACGGCTGAGGCCGTTGAACTGCGAAACGAACGCCGAGGTTCCCGGCGGGCTGCTCCGGGACGCGCTGCGTCCCCGGCCCAAAGCTACCGCCGCCCTGGACCGGGCCATGGAGCGGCAGCTGCTGACGGCGCGCGGCTATGACCGTGTACTCCGCGTCGCCTGGACCATCGCCGACCTCGCCGGCCATGGCACCCCGGACGCCGACGACGTCGGTCAGGCATTGGGCTTCCGGACCCAGGGGGCTGCGGCATGAGTGAGGACCTTCTCCGTGCCCGTGCCGCACTGTCCAGGTTGTTCGAACCTTCGGACATGGTGGGTCTTGCCCTGGTGTCTGCAGCAGGACCGGAGCAGGCGCTGCAAATAGCCACCGGGGGACGGCAGGTTTCCTCAGCGCTCATACACAAAACCGCCGGCATCCTGACCTCAGTGGGCGTGGCTGGAAAGGGATACGCCCTCGCAGAGGGGCTGAAACGCTGGCGTCCGCGGGTTGCTGATCTGGCTCCTGACAGAGATCTGGAAACCATCAGGCGGCTGGGTGGTGAGCTGCTCATCCCGGAGGACCCGCGGTGGCCTGAGGCGCTGTCCCATCTGGAGCTCGGGATGCCGCTGTGCCTGTGGGCCCGGGGACAGCTGGCGGGCGGGCTTCCCGATATGAAACGTACGGTGGCTCTTGTCGGATCCCGGGACGCCACCGGCTACGGCCTGTCCATCACAGGGGATCTCTCAGCGGGTTTGGCCGGCCGGGGATACACCGTTGTCTCAGGAGGCGCCTACGGCATTGATGCACAGGCACACCGTGCTGCGCTCGCCTCACCTATTCCGGAGGGAACCGGCTCCGGAATATCTACCATCGCGGTAATGGCCTGCGGCGCGGACCGGTTCTATCCGGCGGGCAACGAAGACCTGCTCCGTGCAATTGCGGAACGCGGGCTGCTGCTGTCAGAGGTACCGCCCGGGTCAGCACCGACACGGTGGAGGTTCCTGCAGCGAAACCGCATCATCGCCGCACTGAGTGCAGTGACGGTGGTGGTCGAGGCGCGGTGGCGTTCCGGGGCGCTGAACACCGCACATCACGCGGCAGGATTGGGACGGGAGGTCGGGGCGGTTCCCGGATCGGTCTACTCAGCCAACTCCGCCGGCTGCCACCGGTTGCTGCGTGACGGCAGCGCCGTCTGCGTAACTGATGCCCAGGAAGTCGCCGAGCTGGCGGGGCCGCTGACGCAGGAAGTACCCGAGGTGGCCCAAGCTGTGGAATCCGCATCGCAGTCCGGGCCCGGGTCGGCCGGACGGGCCCGGGAGAAGAGATCAGACCACGATGGTTTGGCAGTCGAAGATCTCCTCCTTCTGGACGCCCTTCCCGTCCGCAGCGACACCTCCATAGACAAACTCGCCTCGGTAGCCGGGCTGCCGGTGGCGGGAGTGCGTGCAGGGCTGGCCAGGCTGGAACTGGAAGGCCTCGCAATCCGTGCCGGACCCGACGGGTGGCGCCGCGGTAAACGCTAGGGATTCAGCCCGTCCCATCCTTGTTGTCCGACCCGTCCCAACCAAAAAAGGAAGAACCCATCATGATTACTCACAAGATCATTACTTCGCCCGTCGGGGTGCTTAGCCTCGTCGCGACCGACGGTGTCCTCTCCGCGTTGAGGCTGGGCCCGCCGACTGAACTGACCGGAGCGGGTACACCCTACGGCCTGGCAGCTGAGCAGGGCTTTGAAGACGTGGAGCGGCAACTGGCGGAGTACTTCGACGGCAGGCGATGCTGCTTCACAGTGCGCGTTGCTCCCAGGGGCACTGACTTCCAGCGCAGCGTCTGGGAGCGGGTGGGAAGCATTACCTACGGCTCAACCGCCACTTATAAATCGCTGGCACTGGGCTTGGGAGATGCAGCCAAGGCGCGCAGCGTAGGGGCGGCGTTGTCCCGTAATCCGCTCAACATCGTTGTACCGACGCACAGAGTTGTCGGTTCCCGGGGAGCACTGACGGGATATTCCGGCGGGCTGGAAGCGAAACAGTATCTTCTGGAGCTCGAACAGTCACCCGGCACCGAGGCACTCCGACGATCCTGCAGTCACACGGACAAAGTGCCTGCATAGGACTTCCCCTCAGGACCGCGTGCCTGCTTGAAGGAAGGGGGCAATAAGAGAACAGTAAAGGGGTGAGAACCAAGGGAACCGCAGACACCGTGCCGTGGCCGGCAGAATTCCGGTCAGCGCTTGAGGGCTTCTGCCGGTACCTGACGTCGGAACGGGGGCGGTCCGAACACACGGTCCGGGCCTATGAATCGGACGTCACCCAGCTTCTGGACTTCGCGCTGGGGTCAGGGATTGTTGCGCTCAAGGATTTGGACCTGAGTGTTCTGCGTGGATGGCTGGGGGAACTGAGCAGCAGCGGCCAGGCACGTTCCACCCTGGCCCGGCGGGCAGCCACGGCCCGCAGCTTTGCCAACTGGGCGCTGCGCGAAGAACTGATCAGCGAGAATCCTGCGTTGCGGCTTCGGGCGCCAAAGAAGGAAAAAACCCTTCCCGGTGTGCTGCGGAGCGGCCAGCTGGAGGACCTGTTCAAGACCATGCAGGCAGCGGCTGCCGAAGGGGAGCCTGTTGCCCTCAGGGACCGGGCCATGGTGGAACTGCTCTACGCCACCGGAGTCCGGGTGGGAGAGCTGTCCGGCCTGGACATCGATGACCTGGAACCCGATCGCAGGACACTGCGGGTCCTGGGCAAAGGCAACAAGGAGCGCACGGTGCCCTACGGTCTGCCGGCTGCCCTTGCCGTGGACGATTGGCTGCGCCGGGGGCGCCCGGCACTGGCCGTTCCCGAAAGCGGTCCGGCCTTGTTCCTCGGGAAGCGCGGACGCCGGGTGGACCAGCGGCAGGTCCGCGGCGTCGTCGCCGAACTGCTGGCGGCCCTGCCGGACACCTCCGCCACGGGTCCGCATGCACTGCGCCACTCGGCGGCCACACATCTCCTGGACGGTGGCGCGGACCTGCGCGCAGTGCAGGAAATCCTGGGCCATTCCTCGCTGGCAACCACACAGCTGTACACGCATGTCTCCGTGGACCGGCTGCGGCAAAGCTACAGCCAGGCACATCCGCGGGCCTAGGACCCATAGGACACTTGCGGTACGTGCGGCTCATTGGCGCATTCCGATAACATGCGGCACAATGATGGACAGCGGGCACGCGGACCGGTTATTCGTCCATGCAGCAGGTCGTTGGGGAAGACGTACCTACAGCTATGGAGGATGGAATGTCTGTTGTGATGGCGCGCGGAGTACTCTTTGTGCACTCTGCCCCTTCCGCGTTGTGCCCTCATATTGAGTGGGCCATTGGATCCGTCGTTGAAAAGCGAACGGATCTACAGTGGACCCCTCAGCCCGCCGCGCCCGGAATGGTCCGCGCCGAGATCGCATGGTCCGGGCCGCAGGGGACCGGCTCCCTCCTGGCTTCCGCCCTGCGCGGCTGGGCGCACCTCCGCTATGAAGTGACCGAGGACCAGAGTCCGGGCGCCGACGGAAGCCGCTGGGCACACACCCCCGAACTGGGGATCTTCCACGCCGCCACCGATGTCCACGGCAACATCATGGTTTCCGAGGACCGCATCCGCTACGCCTACGAGAACGGTGCCGGAGACCCCTCGGCGGTCTACCACGAGCTCTCCCTGGCCCTCGGCGAAGCCTGGGACGAGGAACTGGAGCCGTTCCGTCATGCTGCCGACGGCGCTCCGGTGCGCTGGCTGCACCAGGTCGGCTAACGAACCTGACGAACCTGACGGACCGGGCGTTCCGTCGCCCGTAGACCTTCCATAGCAAAAGGAACAGGCATCCGCTTCCCGGTGAGGGAAGCGGATGCCTGTTCCTTTTGTTTCTGTCTGCCGGTCAGTAACCGGCACGCCCTTATCAGTGGTTGCGGAGCACTGCTACGGCATTGTGGCCGCCGAAGCCGAAGGAATTGCTCAGCGCAACAATGTCACCGTCGCGCAGTTTGCGTTCGGCAGTCACCACGTCCAGCGGGATTTCCGGGTCCTGGTTGTCCAGGTTGATCGTGACCGGGGCCTGGCGCTCGTACACGGCCAGTGCGGTCAGGACCGCTTCCACGGCACCCGAGGCACCCAGCAGGTGGCCCATCTGGGACTTGGTTGCGGAGACCGCCACGCCGTCCAGGGCGCTGCCGAGGGCCGCCTTCAGAGCGGTGTACTCGGGCTTGTCGCCCACCGGGGTGGACGTGGCGTGCGCATTGACGTGGACTACGTCCTCGGCCTGGGCGCGGGCATCGAAGAGTGCGGCCTTCAGGGCCCGGGTGGCGCCCAGCCCTTCCGGATCCGGTGCGGTGATGTGGTAGGCATCCGCGGTCACCGCGGTGCCGGCCAGTTCGGCGTAGATGCGCGCACCGCGGGCGATGGCGTGCTCTTCGCTCTCCAGCACCAGGGCGCCGGCGCCTTCGCCCATGACAAAGCCGTCACGGTCCCGGTCATAAGGCCGCGAGGCATGCTGCGGATCATCGTTGCGTTTGGACAGCGCCTGCATGGAGGCGAAGGAAGCCATCGGCATCGGGTGGATGCAGGCCTCGGCACCGCCGGCGACGACAATGTCGGCCTTGCCTGAGCGGATCAGTTCCAGGCCCTGGTGCAGGGCCTCGGTGCCGGAGGCACAGGCGGAAACGGCAGTATGTGCGCCGGCACGGGCGCCCAGATCCAGGGAGACGGCTGCGGCGGGACCGTTGGGCATCAGCATGGGAACGGTCATGGGCAGCACACGCCGC
Organism: Arthrobacter sp. Y3225209; assembly: GCF_059090685.1. Classification (NCBI taxonomy): domain Bacteria; kingdom Bacillati; phylum Actinomycetota; class Actinomycetes; order Micrococcales; family Micrococcaceae; genus Arthrobacter; species Arthrobacter sp. Y3225209. Next base: position 55,645 of record NZ_JBNHFW010000016.1, on the reverse strand, counting down.
GGACCCTTCTCACGCAGGGTGTCCCACGCATCGAGCAGGGTCCAGACACCGCCGATGCCGGTGGCGAAGGTGACGGCGAGCCGGTCCTGGTCTACGTCCTCCAGTCCCGAGTCGGCCCACGCCTCGCGGGCGGCGACGACGGCGAACTGGGTGGACGGGTCCATGCGCTTGGCTTCAACCCGGGAGAGGACCTCAGTGGCGGGAGTGGTGACCCGCGCGGCGAAGGTGACGGGCAGGGAGTATTTCTCCACCCATTCGTCTTCCAGCGTCCGGGCGCCGGAGACGCCCTGCAGTGCGTTCTTCCACATCGTGGGGACGTCCCCGCCGATGGGCGTGGTCGCGCCAAGGCCTGTGATGACTACTTTGCGGGCCATGATTCACTCTCTTGAAACAGTTGCTGTTGGGGTGCCGGGGTACCGGCGGTGCCGGGCGGCCGCCGCGTGGCAGCGGCCGCCGGAGGTTAGGCCTGGGCGTTGGAGATGAAGTCCACGGCGTCGCCGACGGTCTTCAGGTTCTTGACCTCTTCGTCAGGGATGCGCACGCCGAACTTCTCTTCAGCGTTGACCACGATGGTCATCATGGAAATGGAGTCGATGTCCAGGTCATCGGTGAAGGACTTATCCAGCTCGACGGCCTCGGGGGCCAGGCCGGTCTCTTCGTTGACGATCTCGGCGAGGCCGGCCAGGATTTCTTCGTTGCTAGCCATGTTGGCTCCTTTTCTTGTTGTGCCGGTATGTGACCGGTCCGGGTTTCCAGCCGCCGAAGCGGTGTGGTTAGTGGGGCCGTTCCTGCCGGGGCAGCAACGGCGGATGGTGCAGCTAGGGGAGGACCACTACCTGGGCACCGAACACGAGGCCGGCACCAAAACCGATCTGCAGCGAAAGCTTGCCGCTCAGTTCAGGGTGTTCCTTCAGCAGCCGGTAGGTGGCCAGCGGGATGGACGCTGCGGAGGTGTTTCCGGCGTCGGCGATGTCGCGGGCGATGACGACCGACTCGGGCAGCTTGAGCTGCTTGGCCATTTCGTCGATGATGCGCATGTTCGCCTGGTGGGGTACAAACGCGGACAGGTCCTCGGCGGTAATGCCGGCGGCATCAAGAGCCTGCTGGGCTGCCTTGGCCATTTCCCAGACTGCCCAGCGGAAGACGGTCTGGCCGTCCTGGCGCAGGGTGGGCCAGAGCTTGGTTTCGCGCAGCTCCGCGGCGCTGACGCCGCCCTCGGACTCTGCGGCAAGTGAGAGTTCGCGGACGTCCAGCATGGAGTGGGTCATGCCGATCGCCCCGGACTTACTGCCGTCGGATCCCCAGACTGAGGGCGCGATGCCGGGTGTGTCTGAGGGGCCAACGACGACGGCGCCGGCGCCGTCGCCCAGCAGGAACGAAATGGTGCGCTCGGTGTTGTCGATGATGTCAGAGAGCTTTTCGACACCGATGACCAGTACGTAGTTGGCGGCGCCGGAGCGCACCAGAGCGTCTGCCTGGGCAATGCCGTAGCAGTATCCGGCGCAGGCGGCCGAGACGTCGTAGGCCGGGGCGGGGGTGGCTCCGAGCCGTTCGGTGATCTGCGTGGCGGCGGAGGGGGTGGCGTAGGGGTGGGTCACGGTGGAAACAATGACGGCGCCCAGCTGTGAGCCGTCAATACCGGCGTTTTCCAGGGCTTCGCGGCCGGCTGCTTCGGCCATGTCGATCACCGACGTGCCCTTGTCGGCGCGGTGCCGGGTGATGATGCCGGTGCGCTGGCGGATCCATTCGTCGGAGGATTCAATCCACTGGCACACATCGTCGTTGCTGACAATGACGTCGGGGCGGAACGCGCCGATGCCGTGAATGCGGCTGAACTCGTTGACGGGGGACTGCTTCAGGGTGGGCGTGCTCACGCGTTACCTTCTCCGGTTGTAGCTGCCGTGCCTGAGTGTTCAAGGATGAACTCACGGGCAGCTGGTAGGTCTTCGGGGGATTTCAGGGCCAGGGTCGGCACACCCTTCATGCCGCGGCGGGCCAGTCCTGTAAGGGTTCCGGCCGGCGGCAGTTCCAGGATGCCGGTTACGCCCATGGCAACCATGTTTTCCATGCAAAGGTCCCAGCGTACGGGCCGGGATACCTGGGCTATCAGGCTGTCGAGGTTTGCTTCACCGGAGACCACGGCGGCACCGTCGCGGTTCGAGAGCAGGGTCGGCAGGGGGTCTTGGGGGGACAGGGACGGACGCAGGGCTTCAAGGACAGTCACTGCGGGGGCCATGTGTGATGTGTGGAAGGCGCCGGCGACCTTCAGCGGGATGACCCTGGCCTTGGCCGGCGGGGCAGCGGTGAGCACTTCGAGCTGGTTGTGGGTTCCGGCCGCTACCACCTGGCCGCCGCCGTTGGCGTTGGCCGCGGTGAGGCCCGCTGCTTCGAGCGCGGCAGCAACATCATCCGGGTCGCCGCCCAGGACGGCGCTCATGCCGGTGGGTTCCACGGCCGCGGCCCGGGCCATGGCATTGGCCCGCTCCCTGACGAACACCAGGGCATCCTTTTCCGGCAGGGCTCCGGCAATGGCGGATGCGGTGATCTCACCGACGGAGTGCCCGGCAAGGACGGTGGCCGAGGTGAGGGCAGAAGGGTCCAGCAGCAGCCGGCCCGCCATTAGTCCGGCCGCCACGATAAGCGGCTGCGCCACGGCGGTGTCCTTGATGGTTTCCTCATCGGAAACGGTGCCGTGGGCAATCAGGTCCAGCCCGACGACGTCGCTGAGCGCGGTGAGGTGATCCCTTACGCCGGGCAGTTCCAGCCACGGTGCGAGGAATCCTGGCGTTTGGGACCCCTGGCCGGGGCAGACAATTGCAAGCACGTATACAGCTTTCCAAACATAGGGGGCGGGATCGGGTGTTTGGGTAAACCAAGCTCCCGGGGCGGGCTTGTAGGAAGTCTACAAGCCTCGGTAGGGCTCCGGGCAGGGTTTAGAGGCGTGCCGGAGGCTTTTCCGGTGCCGCTTTGCCCGCCGGCGCCAGGCGCCCGACAACCAGGGCGGTCTGCAGCACGAAGGCCTCGCGCGGCAGCATCGGATCCCATCCGGTGACGTCGCAGACGCGCCGGAGCCGGTACCGCACGGTGTTGGCATGGACAAAGAGTTCGCGGGCGGTGGCCTCGAGGGAGTGGCCAAGTGAAAGGTAGGCGCCGAGTGTTTCGGCAAGTCCGTTGGATGCGCCCAGAAGGGGCCGGTAGATGCTTTCCACCAGTGCCTGGCGTGCCGTGTCGTCGCCGGACATCACCCGTTCGGGCCAGAGATCGTCGGCAGCAACGGGACGCGGAGCCGCGGGCCAGGCACGCGCAGCCGTAAGTCCGGCAAAGGCTGCCTGCGCGGAGGGCCCGGCTTCCACGAGCGATGCTGCGGGTGGTCCGTAGACCACCGGTCCCGGACCGAACAGTTCGGACAGCCGGGTGTAGGAGAAGGATTTGTCCTCCAGGCCGCCCAGCACCAGGATCAGCCGTTCACCTTGGATGCCCACCAGGGTGTCCTCGGCCAGCCGCCCCGTGGCACGGCGCAGTTCGTTGACGAAGGAGGCGTTGGCTTCGGCAGGGGAGCCGCCCACCATTACGGTTACCGGCGCCGTCGAGGTCCACCCCACCGCGGCGATCCGGGAGCGCAGGGCATCCGAACTCTCGCCCCGCAGGATCGCGTCCACCACCAGTGCCTCCAGGCGGGTGTCCCAGGCACCGCGGGTTTCAGCCGCACGGGCGTAAACGTCGGCAGCGGCAAAAGCGACTTCCCGGGAATAGCGCAACACTGCTTCACGGAGCGAGGCCTGCACTTCGTTGGCAGCGAGCTCCGGCACGCGGTCCTCCACCACCTGGACCACCACCCGGATCAGCTGCAGGGCCTTCTGCAGGCTGATGGAGCGGGTCAGTTCCGTGGGCGCAGTGCCGAAGACATCGCTCAGCACCCAGGCCGGCGAGGCCGGGCGCTGGTACCAGTTGACGAAGGAGGCGATGCCTTTTTGCGCCACCATGCCCAGTGCTGACCGCTCGTCCGGGCGCAGGCCCCGATACCAGGGCAGCGAAATATCAAGCTGCTGCAACGTGGCAGTGGACAACCTGCCGATATTGGCTTTGAGGCGGTCCACCGTGGTGGCGTCTGCCGCCGGCCGCTGTGCGGAGGCGGCTGGCTTACTGGAACTCACTGGCATACAGGCGAGCTTACGGCCTGCGCCGATGATCGGCCATTTTGTGCGAAGGCTACAAGTTCGCTAGTTGCCAGGCGAGGGCGGCGACGCAGGGGATCACGGCTTAAACGCAGAGGAACCGCCGCGTGTGCGGCGGTTCCCCTGTTTGGAGCCGGTGTCACGGACCTGTTCGGTACCAACACCGGCGTCCGTAGCTGCGAAGCAGGTGCCGGTTAGGCGTCGCCCCCGGCGTTACCGCTGGTACCGGCGTTGACGTCCAGCAGGCGGTACTTCTCAATGGCCTCCTTGGGGGCATTGGCGTCGACCTCGCCGCGGCGGGCAAGCATCTCAAGTGCCCGCACCACCATCGAGTGGCTGTCGATCTTGAAGTACCGGCGTGCTGCGGCACGGGTGTCAGCGAAACCGAAGTCATCAGCACCGAGGCTGGCGAACTCGTTCGGCAGGAACTGGCGGATCTGGTCCGGCACGGCCTTCATGTAGTCCGTGGACGCCACGATGGGACCGGTGGCCCCGGCCAGCTGCTGGGTCACGAACGGCACGCGCGGTTCCGAACCCGGGTTCAGGAACGCTTCCTCCTCGGCGGCCAGGCCGTCGCGGCGAAGCTCGTTCCAGGACGTCACGGACCAGACATCGGCCGAAACACCCCAGTCCTCGGCGAGCAGCTTCTGCGCCTCCAGTGCCCACGGCACGGCTACGCCGGAGGCCAGCAGCTGCGTGCGCGGCCCGTCGATCTTCGCCGGGGCGAGCAGGTAGATGCCCTTGATGATGCCTTCAACGTCAAGGTCCTCGGGGGCCTTGGGCTGCTGGATGGGCTCGTTGTAGACCATCAGGTTGTAGATGACGTTCGGATCCTTCGAATCCGGTCCGTACATCTCCTCCAGCCCGTGGCGCACAATGTGCCCGATCTCGTAACCGTACGCCGGATCGTAGGTCTTCACCGCGGGGTTGGTGGAGGCCAGGATCGGCGAATGGCCGTCGGCATGCTGCAGGCCTTCACCGGTCAGCGTGGTGCGACCGGCCGTGGCCGAGATCAGGAAGCCGCGTGCCATCTGGTCGGTGGCCGCCCAGATGTAGTCAGCCGTGCGCTGGAACCCGAACATCGAGTAGAACACGTAGACCGGGATCAGCGGCTCACCGTGCGTGGCGTAGGAGGTGCCCGCGGCCGTGAACGCTGCAATGGAGCCGGCCTCGTTGATGCCTACGTGAACAATCTGGCCCTGCGGGGACTCCTTGTAGGCCAGGACGAGGTCCCGGTCCACGGACAGGTAGTTCTGGCCCTTGGGGTTGTAGATCTTCGCCGTCGGGAAGAAGGAGTCCATGCCGAAGGTCCGGGCCTCGTCGGGGATGATCGGCACAATCCGCTTGCCGAATTCCTTGTCCCGCATCAGGTCCTTGAGGAGGCGGACAAAGGCCATGGTGGTGGCTGCCAGCTGCTTGCCGGAGCCCCGGTTGGCTACTTCGTAGGCCTTCTCGTCCGGCAGGTGTACCGGTTCGTGCTGAACCCGGCGCTCGGGCACGTTGCCGCCGAGCTCGCGGCGGCGCTCCAGCATGTACTTGATCTCCGGAGCGTCTGCACCCGGGTTGTAGTACGGCGGCTGGTACGGATCGGCTTCGAGCTGCTCGTCGCTGATCGGGATGCGCAGGTGGTCGCGGAAGGCCTTGAGGTCATCCAGGGTCAGCTTCTTCATCTGGTGGGTCGCGTTGCGTCCCTCGAAGTGCGTACCCAGGCCGTAGCCCTTGACCGTGTGCGCCAGGATGACCGTGGGGGCACCCTTGAATTCCATGGCGGCCTTGTAGGCGGCGTACACCTTGCGGTAGTCGTGCCCGCCACGCTTGAGGTTCCAGATCTCCTCGTCGGTCAGGTTGGCTACGAGTTCCTTGGTCTCCGGGCTCTTGCCGAAGAAGTGTTCGCGCACAAACCCGCCGGACTCGGCCTTGTAGGTCTGGTAGTCGCCATCGGGGGTGGCATTCATGATGTCCACCAGCGAGCCGTCCTTGTCCCGCTGCAGCAGGTCATCCCACTCGCGGCCCCAGACAACCTTGATGACGTTCCAGCCGGCGCCGCGGAAGAAGGCTTCCAGTTCCTGCATGATCTTGCCGTTGCCGCGGACGGGACCGTCGAGGCGCTGCAGGTTGCAGTTGACCACAAACGTCAGGTTGTCGAGCTTGTCGTTGGCGGCCAGCTGGAGCAGGCCGCGCGATTCGGGCTCGTCCATTTCGCCGTCGCCCAGGAAGGCCCAGACATGCTGGTCCGAGGTGTCCTTGATGCCGCGGTTTTCCAGGTAGCGGTTGGACTGCGCCTGGTAGATCGCGTTCATGGGCCCGATGCCCATGGACACGGTGGGGAACTCCCAGAAATCAGGCATGCTGCGCGGGTGCGGATAGGAGGACAGGGCGTGGCCTTCGCGGGATTTCTCCTGGCGGAAGCCGTCCATGTCCTCTTCGCTGAGCCGGCCCTCGAGGAAGGCGCGGGCGTACATACCGGGGGAGGCGTGACCCTGGAAATAAATCTGGTCTCCGCCGCCCGGGTGGTCCTTGCCCCGGAAGAAGTGGTTCATGCCCACTTCGTACAGGGTCGCGGCACCGGCGTAAGTCGAAATGTGCCCGCCGACGCCGATTCCCGGGCGCTGCGCCCGGTGCACCATGATGGCCGCGTTCCAACGCAGCCAGGCGCGGTAACGCCGTTCAATTTCCTCGTCGCCGGGGAACTCGGGTTCCTGGTCCACGGGGATCGTATTGACGTAGTCCGTGGTGGTTACCATCGGGACGCCCACGCTCTGGGAACCGGCACGCTGCAGCAGCGAACGCATAATGTACTGCGCGCGTTCGGTGCCCTGCGAGCGGATGAGTTCGTCAAGCGACTCGATCCATTCTGCGGTTTCCTCAGGATCACGGTCCGGAAGCTGGTTGGTTAACCCGCTCAGGATGTCCGTTGTGTCTTCTGCGGCCACGGCCAACCTCTCTTAAGTACAGATTGTGTCTGCCAGATTCTTCAGTGGGATCCAGCCGGTGTCCGCCGGATCTTCGCTTGCGCACGGATGCGCGCCAGGGCGCCCAAATCTGCTTTTCCTCCACTGTAGTCCCGGGTTGGCTCTGTTGCGTAGCCTGCACCCGGAGGCATCGCTAAAGGCGGACAAGCCGCGGGGCCTTGATGCCTGCCGGTTAAAGGTGTTTCGTTGGGTCCGGGACCGCGCGGATCGGGCAAATGTGTGATTCCCTTGTATTTATGCAGTCAACCAGGAGGAGTGAAGTGAGCGAGGCCGAGGCCGTCACCGAGGATAACGTGGCGAGCAGATTGGGTTTCAAGGACGGGGACCTGGTTCAGGAATTCGGCTACGACGACGACGTGGACTTTGACTTCCGCGACGACCTTGAGGACCTCATCGGAGGTGAACTGCTCACCGAAGAAGACCACGACGTAGTAGACGGGGTCATCCTCTGGTGGCGGGCCGATGACGGTGATCTCGTGGATGCACTGGTCGATTCCCTGACCACGCTCGACGACGGCGGTGTTGTCTGGGTCCTGACGCCCAAATCCGGCCGGGACGGGTACGTGCCCCCGGCGGACATTGAGGAAGCAGCCCCCACCGCGGGACTGCACGTCACCACATCGCCGGGCGTATGCGATGACTGGACAGCCACCCGACTGGTCAGCCGACGCAAGAAGTGACGCTGTTCGCAGACCTGCCGGCGGCGGGTACTGCGGTACCCGACTTCTGCCTGCCGAACCAGTTCGGTGAAGCAGTCCGACTGTCAGGCCTGCGCGGGTCCGGTGTTGCCCTTGTCTTTTTTCCCTTCGCCTTCTCTCCGGTATGCCGGGGAGAGCTCGCGGAACTGGAGCGCGAACGGGCAATGTTCACCGACGCGGGGGTGCGCCTGCTGGCAGTGTCGTGTGATTCCAAATACACCTTGCGGGCCTGGGCAGACCACGAAGGGTTCACTTTCGACCTGTTGTCGGATTTTTGGCCCCACGGCCACACCTCACGGGCCTACGGTGTTTTTGACGACCGGCAGGGGCAGTCCGCCCGCGCAAGTTTCCTTATCGACGGCGCCGGGGTCCTGCGCGGCTCTATCCGCTCGGACCCCGGCCTGCCGCGTCCGCTGGAGCAGTACCGTTCGGCCTTGGAGGAACTATGAGTGAAACCGGGCAGCGTCCGGGGCTCGGCCTGACAGGCTTCGCCAGCGGCGGCGCACTGGAACAGGTCCCCGAACCCACTGAGGACGAGGTGCGGCTCCTCCGCCGGGCTGCAGGGCTTCTCGGCGGCCGCCGGATCGCCCTCCTCACGGGTGCGGGCCTGAGCACCGATTCAGGGATACCGGATTACCGCGGGCCGGATGCCCCGCCCCGGAATCCCATGACCTACCAGCAGTTCGTTGGCGATGCCGACCTTCGGCGGCGGTACTGGGCACGCAACCATGTTGGCTGGCATCATCTGCGTCATGCCGAGCCCAATCCCGGACATGAAGCGGTGGCCGCCCTGGAGCGCCGGGGACTTCTCTCCGGCGTGATTACCCAGAATGTCGACCGTTTGCACAGCGATGCGGGCAGTATCAACATCATTGACCTGCACGGGCGCTACGACCGGGTGATCTGCCTGGACTGCCGCACCGGCTTTTCCCGCGAAGAGGTTGCGCACCTGCTCCAGGACCTGAATCCGGGATACCTGGACCGCGTACGCGAGGGCGGGGAGATTGCCCCGGATGCCGATGCCGAGATCGCTGACACAGACGATTTTGTCGTGGCCGACTGTCCGGTCTGCGGAGGCATGCTCAAGCCGGATTTTGTCTATTTCGGAGAGAACGTACCCAAGGACCGCGTGGCCAGGGCGTTTGCCATGGTGGACGCAGCCGGCGCACTGCTGGTTGCCGGGTCCTCACTGACCGTCATGAGCGGACTCCGGTTTGTCCGCTATGCGGTCAAGGCGGGCAAGCCGGTGGTCATTATTAACCGGGGCGCCACCCGCGGGGATCCGCTGGCAACCCTGAAGATCGACATGGGAGTCAGTACGGCGCTGACCTGGCTCGTCAGGCATCTGCCGGACCTTCCGGCTTCCGCCGCAGAAGCCGCAGCCGGTACCCCGGATAGTGCCGATTAGGTACGGGGCGCTTCCCTGGGGTAATGTAGTTCCTCGTGATGCAGGGCCGGTCCGGATTATGCGGGCGGTACGGCAGCACGATGAGGGTCTTTAGCTCAGCTGGTAGAGCGCCACGTTTACACCGTGGATGTCATCGGTTCGATCCCGGTAGGACCCACAGATAGGCCGCCGTTGCCTTCCGCAGATGCGGAAGGCAACGGCGGCCGTTTTCGTTTAAGTCCGCTGCTACGAATGGGGGTACGCCCCGAAAAGGACAGACACAACGAGAGGAACCGGGACAGGACGGTGAGAGTGAGGATCAACGGATCCGGGTGGAGGAAGCGTACCTGCGCGGCAGCAGCGGCATTTTTGCTTCTTGCTGCAGCGGGCTGTTCGGGAGCAACGACGGCGGGCCTGCCCGAAGCGGACGCGCCCGCGGCGGTCCCGTCCGACGGAGGCCCGGGAGCGGCGGAAAACGGTACAGGGCAGCCCGCCGGCCCGGTAGCTGCGGCTCTGGACATTCTGGCCGCCGGCACTGACGCCGAGTTCTCCGTGGCGGTCCGGGACAACGCCTCGGGGGAATCCTGGCAGTACAACGCACAGCAGCGCTACCTCGAGGCGAGCCTGGTGAAGGTGCCGATCCTGCTGACCCTGATCCGCCAGGCTACTGCGGAAGGGCGGGACCTCACCGCCGAGGAAGTAAACCTGGCTACGCTGATGATCGAGTACAGCGACAACGAGGCGACCAGCGCGCTGTATGACGGCCTGGGCGGCAGGCCCGAGCTGCAGCGCACCTACGAACTCATTGGGGTGGAGGCCACTGAAGCGGGCGAAATGTGGGGCGCCAGTGAGACCACTGCCGAGGACCAGCTGCGCATTTCCCGGACCGTGGCCGAAGGCGCCGACTGGCTGGACCCGGACCTCCTCGCGTTCGGCGTCGCGCTAATGGAAAACGTCTGCCCGGAGCAGTCATGGGGCATCACGGCCGGAGTGGGCGCCCCCGACGCGCAGATTGGCCTGAAGAACGGCTGGCTGCAGGATGACGAGGCCGCGTGGAACGTGGGCAGCGCCGGCTTCATACGGGCCGGCGGGAATGACTACAGCATTGTTGTGCTGAGCGCACGCAACCCCACCCTGGCTGACGGCATCGACGTCGTCGAGAGTGTGGCATCCACCGTCAACGGGTATACCGGCGGCAGCTGATCCGGCGCCGTGTGGCGGCGAGGCGGCCCGGAAGCATAGGCTGGAGCCTGAAACGCGGCGCGATGAGCCCGCGCCGGCCCGTGCCCGCTGGGGCACCCCAAAGATCCTTGGAGAGAACTTGAGTGCACAAATTGGTGTAACCGGCCTTGCCGTCATGGGCGCAAACCTTGCCCGCAACCTTGCCCGCAACGGTTACACGGTGGCCCTGCACAACCGATCCGTCCAGAAAACCGATGCCCTGCTTTCCGCGCACGGCGATGAAGGAAACTTCATCCGCACCGAGTCGCTGCAGGAACTGGTCGACTCGCTGGAAAAGCCCCGCCGCGTCCTGATCATGGTGAAGGCCGGCGCACCCGTGGACTCGGTGATTGACCAGCTGGTGCCGCTGCTGGAACCCGGCGACATTGTGATCGATGCCGGCAACTCACACTATGAGGACACCCGCCGCCGCGAAGCCGCGCTGGCGGAAAAGGATCTCCACTTCGTGGGTGTGGGTGTGTCCGGCGGCGAGGAGGGCGCACTCCTGGGTCCGTCCATCATGCCCGGCGGCTCCCGCGAGTCCTACGACTCCCTGGGGCCCATGCTGGAGAAAATCGCAGCAAAGTACGACGGCGAGCCCTGCTGCACCTGGATCGGCACCGACGGCGCCGGACACTTCGTCAAAATGGTGCACAACGGCATTGAATACGCCGACATGCAGGTTATCGGAGAGGCCTATGACCTGCTGCGTTCGGCCGCAGGCATCGAACCGGCCGAACAGGCACAGATCTTCACCGAGTGGAACACCGGCCAGCTCAGCTCCTTCCTGATCGAGATCACGGCCGAGGTCCTGGGTCATGTGGACGCGAAGACGGGCAAGCCGTTCGTGGACGTGGTTGTGGACTCTGCAGGGCAGAAGGGCACCGGCCGCTGGACGGTCGTTTCCGGCCTGGACCTCGGTTCGCCGGTCTCCGCCATCGCCGAGTCCGTTTTCGCCCGCGCACTGTCCTCCCAGCGCGGCCAGCGCGGGATTGCGCAGGAAACGCTCAAGGGCGAGGAAACCGCCGTCGAGCTGCCCGAGACGTTCGTGGAGGACGTCCGGCAGGCCCTCTACGCGTCCAAGCTGGTCAGCTACGCGCAGGGCATCGACATGCTGGGCGCAGCCGCGAAGGAGTACGGCTGGGACCTGAAGCTCGATGAAATCGCCTCGCTGTGGCGGGCCGGCTGCATCATCCGCGCAGAACTGCTGGATGACATCATGAAGGCCTACGCAGACGGCGCAGCCCCTGCCAACCTGCTGTTCGCGCCGGCCTTCGCCGAATCCATTGCCGCCGCCGTTCCGGCCTGGCGCCGGGTGGTCTCCGTGGCCGTGCAGCTGGGCATCCCCGTTCCGGTGTTCTCCTCCTCGCTGGCCTACTACGACGGCCTGCGCCGCAAGCGTCTTCCCGCGGCCCTGACCCAGGGACTGCGCGACCTCTTCGGTGCGCACACCTACCACCGCGTGGATGCCGAGGGCACCTTCCACACGATGTGGGGCGAGGACCGCGCCGAAGTAGAGGCAGTGGACACGCACTAGGCAGGTTACAAAGGAAAGGCCCGCAGCATCCGCTGCGGGCCTTTGCTTTGTCCTGAGTGCCCGGGAGGGACCGGCACAGCCGGGAATCCGGCTAGATGTAGATCGCAGGATCCACGTATTCGGCGGGATCCACCGCGGGCTGCGTCATCTTGGTGTCCCGGTGCCGCCATTTGGCGGGAATGCCGGTGATAATCGAATCCGCCGGAGCGTCCTTGACCACCACGGCGTTGGCTCCCACGGCACTGCGGGCCCCGATGGTTACCGGCCCCAGGATCTTGGCACCGGCGCCCACGGTGACGCCGTCACAGATCGTCGGATGCCGCTTGACCTTCGCCAGTGAGCGTCCTCCGAGGGTGACGCCGTGGTAAAGCATGACATCGTCACCGATTTCGGCGGTTTCGCCGATGACCACTCCCATGCCGTGGTCGATAAAGAACCGCCGGCCGATGGTGGCACCGGGATGGATCTCGATGCCGGTGGCGAAGCGGGTGATCTGCGAGAGGACACGGGCGGGGAACTGCAGGCCCGGACGGGACCACATGCGGTGTGTCAGCCGGTGCATCCAAATGGCATGCAGGCCGGAATAGACAACGAGGTTTTCGAGCGAGCCCCGTGCCGCCGGATCATGGGATGCGGCGGCGTCGAGGTCTTCGCGCAGTCGGGCTAACAGACTCACAGAGAACTTTCTGCTCGGTTTTTCAGTGCCCCGTCGGGGCGGACATGCTCTAGCCGCGGATGTCGTCGTACAGCACGGTGGAGATGTAGCGTTCGCCGAAGTCGCAGACCGTGGCGACAATCAGCTTACCGGCGTTCTCTTCCCTCTTGGCCAGTTCCAGGGCGGCCCAGACGATGGCACCGGAGGAAATGCCACCGAGGATGCCTTCCTGGGTGCCCAATGCGCGGGCGGTGGCAACGGAGTCTTCAATGGAGGCGTCGAAAACCTCGTCGTAAATGGTGGTGTCCAGAATCTCAGGGACAAAGTTCGCGCCGATGCCCTGGATCTTGTGCGGCCCGGGGGAGCCGCCGTTGAGGATGGGGGAGTCCTTGGGCTCCACGGCAACAATCTGCACGCCCGGCTTGCGTTCCTTCAGCACCTGTCCGACGCCGGTAACGGTGCCGCCGGTGCCGATGCCGGCGACGAAGATGTCCACCTGGCCGTCGGTGTCTGCCCAGATTTCCTCGGCAGTGGTGGCCCGGTGCATCGCCGGGTTGGCTTCGTTGGCGAACTGCTGGGCCCAGATGGCGTTGTCAGTGGTGGCAACAATCTCCTTGGCCTTCTCCACCGCACCGCGCATGCCTTCGGCACCGGGGGTCAGGACAATCTCGGCGCCGTAGGCACGGAGCATAACGCGGCGCTCGGTGGACATGGTCTCGGGCATCGTCAGGATCACCTTGTAGCCGCGGGCAGCGCCCACCATGGCCAGGGCGATACCCGTGTTGCCCGAGGTGCCCTCCACGATGGTTCCGCCGGGCTTCAGGGCGCCGGCCTTTTCGGCGGCGTCAACAATCGCCACACCGATCCGGTCCTTGACGCTGTTGGCCGGGTTGTAGAACTCCAGCTTCACTGCCACCTGGGCGGGCAGTCCGGCCGCGAGCCGGTTCAACCGGACCAGCGGGGTTCCGCCCACAAGCTGGGTTACATCGTCATATATACGAGCCATGTTTTCCTCTGTTCCTCAAACGTTCTTCGAAATGCCGGACGGACATATGCCCGTCCAAGCCTATCGGCGGCCTGTGGAGCCCTTAGTCCTGAAGCCATTCGGAGTAATACTTGCGGGCCTTGGCCAGCTTCGGATTGATAATGACCTGGCAGTACCCGGTGCCCGGACGCTTGGCATAAAAGTCCTGATGGATATCCTCCGCCGGGTAGAACCTCGGCAGGGGAGTGATCTCGGTGACGATTGGATCCTTCCAGTTACCGCGTGCCCGCTCCAGCGCGGACTCGAATTCCCTGCGCTGGTCCTCATCACGGTAGAACATGGATGAGCGGTACTGCGTGCCCACGTCGTATCCCTGCCGGTTCAGCGTGGTGGGATCGTGCTGGGAGAAGAACATATCCAGAAGCACCTCTCCGGGCACTACCTCTTCATCAAAGGTTACGGCCACCACTTCAGCATGGCCGGTGGTGCCGGTGCAGACACTGTCATAGTCGGGGTCGGGGATTGAACCGCCGGTATAGCCGGAAACCACATCGGTGACTCCGCGGACCTTGCGGTAGAGGGCGTCGAGGCACCAAAAGCAGCCTCCGCCGAGTACGTACGTCTTCATGCCTTTAACAATGCGGTGCGCGGCGTATTGATTCCCGAATCCCGGGAGCGGGATTCCGCGGTGTGCAGTCCATCACCGCGGGTGCGGCGGAATTGAGCACCGCCCGCGCATCGGGGTAGAACTAAACCTATGGAAGCGGATCACCCCAACGAGCGGGCCGGCGCGGATACCGCCGATCAAGATATCCAGCCGGCAGAGGCCGGCAGCGGGAGCATACCCACACTGGGGGATGTGCTGCTGGCCGCGGAGGAGCTGTGGCCCGAATCGCTGGCCGAGAACTGGGACGCCCCCGGCCTGGTTGCCGGGCGGGCCGACCGTGAGGTCCGGCGGATCCTGTTCGCCGTGGATCCCACCAGCGAGGTTATAGACGAGGCCCTGGACTGGGGTGCGGACCTGCTGATCACCCACCACCCCCTGCTGCTGAAGCCGGTGACCTCCGTCGCGGCCACCACGTTCAAGGGTGATGCCGTGCACCGCCTGATAGAAGGTGGATGCGCGCTGCTGACCGTGCACACCAATGGGGACAGCGCCGTCGGCGGTGTCTCGGACGTCCTTGCGGACGCCTTTGGCCTGCGCGATGTGGCTCCGCTGGTACCGGCACCGGAGGGACTGCCCGAGGAGGGAATCGGCCGGGTGGGCGAGCTTCCCGACGTGATGAGCCTGGCGGACTTCGCCGAGCGGGTGTTCGGCATTCTTCCGGCCGTTGCCGGGGGCGTGCGGGTGGCAGGAGACCCGCACGGGCTGGTGCGGCGCGTCGCAGTGTGCGGCGGTGCCGGCGACAGCCTCTTCGACGCAGTGCGTGCCCAGCGTGCCGACGTCTACGTCACGGCCGATCTGCGCCACCATCCGGCGTCGGAACTGCGTGAACGTGCACTCACCGGAAACGGGCGCCCCTACCTCATTGATGTCTCCCACTTCGGGAGCGAATGGCTGTGGCTGACCCCGGCCGCCGGGGCACTGGAGAACGTCCTGACGGACCAGGGGTTCGTCGCTGACGTGCGCGTCAGCGGGGTGAACACCGATCCCTGGGACTTTGTCCTGACTCCCGGACTGAAGTGATGCGGCCGCGTGGCATAGGCTTAGGAGTGCCGGGCCAGGTAGGTCCGGATATACACGGAGGTAATCGGTGGCAAAAGCATCGCCCGCGGAGCAGCTGAGGCTGCTGGATCTGCAGGCCCTGGACAGCAGGATCAAGGCCCTGCGCAACCAGGCCCGCACCATAAGCAACAATCCTGAAATCGCCTCACTTGCCGACGCCGTTGCCGCCGCCGAGAGCGCACGCGTGAGCGCGGGCACAGAGGTAGCCGACGTCGAACGCGAGCTCGCCCGCGCGGAAGCCGATGTTGCCTCCGTGGTGGCCCGCATGACACGGGACCAGCAGCACCTGGACAGCGGCAAGGTCGGCTCGAAGGAGCTCACCGCCCTGCAGGCCGAGATTGTCTCGCTGCAGCGTCGCCGCTCGGACCTGGAAGACGTTGAACTCGAAGTCATGGAGCGCCTCGAAACAGCCCGGACACGGCAGTCCGAAGCCGCGGCAGAGCTGGAAACCCTGCACGGGAAGCGACGGGAGCTCGAGGAAAAGCGCGACGCCGAACTGTCAGTCATCGGGGCTGAGCAGGCCGATACCGAGGCACGCCGCGAAGAGCTCGCGTCCAGCTTTGACCCGGCGCTGCTTGCTGCCTACGAAAAGACGCTGTCCAAGCACGGCATCGGCGCCGCACGGCTGTTCCACGGCACCTCCGAGGGTTCCGGGATGCAGCTGAGCCCGGGCGACCTGGCGGACATCCGCAAGGCAGCCGATGACGAGATTGTGTACTGCCCCGATTCCGGCTGCATCCTCGTTCGCTCCGATGAGTGGGGCAGCTAGGAAGTGACACTGTTTGACCCGGAGCCTGCTTCCCGCGGGGAAAGGGACACCGCCCGGGAACCCGCCGCGGGGACCCGGCGCACCCTGATTGTCGAGGCCGACGGAGGCTCCCGCGGCAATCCCGGCATTGCCGGTTACGGAGCCCTCGTCCGCGACCCAGGGACCGGGGAGATCCTGGCGGAGAAAGCCGCCTACGTTGGCAAGGTGTCCAACAACGTCGCCGAGTATTCCGGTCTGATTGCCGCGCTGGAACTGGCCCACGAGATTGACCCCGACTGCTGGATCCTGGCCAAGATGGATTCAAAGCTCGTAGTGGAGCAGATGAGCGGGCGCTGGAAAATCAAGCACACGGACATGCAGAAGCTCGCCGCCAAAGCCCGGTCCGTGGTCAATCCGCGGCGGGTGAAATACGAGTGGATTCCCCGCGAACTGAACAAGGACGCGGACAGGCTCTCCAACGAGGCCATGGACGCCGGGACGGCGGGGGTACCCTGGAAGCCGCGGGGCGCCGCACAGACACAGGCACGGACACAGAAACAGGCATTGTCAGAGGCACCGGCGACGCCGGTGCCGGACCCTGCGCCGTCGGCGGCGCCGTCTCCCACTGGACGCCTGCATCACACCGAGATCTGGGTCAACGACTTTCCTGCAGCCGAAAAGTCACTGGGCTGGCTGCTGGAACGCCTCGGCTACGTCCGCAGGGACACGTGGTCCACCGGGGCCAGCTGGCAGGGCGCAGAGGGCTATATCGTCCTGGAATCGGGCCCCGACGTCGAGCCCGGTCCGTACTCCCGCCGCCGGGCCGGGTTGAACCATCTGGCCTTCAGCGCGGGCTCGGAGGCCGACGTCGAGCTCCTGGCCAGGCGCGCCGCAAGCCACGGCTGGACCCTGCTGTTCGCTGACCGCCACCCGCACGCCGGCGGGGCGGAACACTATGCCGCCTATCTGGAGAACGAAGAGGGCTTCGAAGTGGAGCTGGTTGCCGTTTAAGGCTGTTCCGGAAGAATGATGTTGAGCTGGTAGGGCTTCCGCCCGGCAGGAGCCACCAGCTCGGCCTCCCACTTTTCCTGTGCTGCCTGCAGCAGCTGCTCCGGGGTGGCCGGCTCGGTTCCCCCTCGCAGCAGCAGGTGGCGGGCCAGCTCGCCGCGAGTGTGCTTGGCGAAGTGGGAAACCACCTTGCGTTTCCCGTCGCGGACCTGGAACACGTTTACTGCTGCCGTGTCCTCCGGAGCCGGTGTCCAGGCTGCGGCGTAGGTGCTGGAGCGGCAGTCCACCACCAGCGAGTCGGCTGCATATCCGCCCAGTACCCCGCTCAGGTGCTGCTTCCAGAACGCCGCCAGCCGTCCGGTATCCGGGAGCCGGGCGGACATCGAGAGACGGTAGGCAGGGATGGGATCGGCAAAGCCAATGGCTCCCCACAGTGCGGACATGACCAGGACAGCCTCATCAGCCCGGCGCCGGCCTTCCTCGGAAAGCGAGTCGTAGCCGAGGGCGTCATAGAGCACGCCGGTGTACACCCGGTGGGCGGGAGCGCAGGGTTCGCTGTCAAGGACCGTGTTGCGCTGCACCTCGGCGGCAAGCGTGGCTCCGACGCCAAGGACGGCAAGGGCGTCTTCGGAGCGGCTGGTTTCCGCCAGGGCTTTCAGTACCTGGCTCCGGGGCTCGGACAACACCGGAAAGCGCAGCCGGGACAGGTCAAGGGCAGGCCCCGCTTCGGCGGGCGTTTTTCCTTCGGAGGGCGGCAGCAAAATAAGCACCGGTTAATCGTACGCGAGTGGGCGCACGCGCCGCTGTCCGGGGCAACCGCTGCGGGACGGTAGAGTTGACCGTGGACGGGTTGGCCAGGCAATCGCGTTGGCGCGGCTGCC
The DNA here is from genome assembly GCF_059090685.1 of Arthrobacter sp. Y3225209. NCBI lineage: Bacteria > Bacillati > Actinomycetota > Actinomycetes > Micrococcales > Micrococcaceae > Arthrobacter > Arthrobacter sp. Y3225209. Next base: position 37,652 of record NZ_JBNHFW010000016.1, on the reverse strand, counting down.
TTTACGGGTACCGCTGCCGCCGAGGAAAGTCCGGGCTCCGCAGGGCAGGGTGGTGGGTAACGCCCACTCGGGGAAACCCGCAGGCCAGTGCCACAGAAAACAAACCGCCCGCGGCCTGTTTTGCAGGTCTGCAGGTAAGGGTGAAAAGGCGGTGTAAGAGACCACCAGCGTCCCGGGTGACCGGGACGGCTAGGTAAACCCCACCCGGAGCAAGGCCATACAGGACACGTTTGAGGGCTGCCCGCCCGATGTGTCCGGGTAGGCCGCTTGAGGCCGCCGGCAACGGCGGTCCTAGATGGATGATTGCCGCACCCTTTCCGGTAACGGATCCGGTGTACAAAACCCGGCTTACCGGCCAACCCGTCCACCCTCCGTGCCTTTCGGAGCAGGAAGCCCGGCTGCGCAAGGGTAATCGCCGAAAACGGGCTTTTTTCCCGCGGCTTTCAGCCAATGTGCCGATTCGCCGGCGCAGACTGGCTGGTTTTCCTCATCACTCCGCTATTCTGTGGCAATGTCCAATACCGCGGAGGCACGCAGGCCGTTGGTATTCCGCAACGCCAATTTCCGGCGGTTGTGGATTTCATCGACGGCCGGCATATTCGGTGTCGCAGTGACAAGTGTCGCGCTGCCCGTTATTGCGGTCACTGAATTGGACGCCTCAAATGCGACAGTGGCAATCCTGGCCGGTATGCCTTTCCTGCCATGGCTGCTGTTCGGCCTTCCCATCGGTGTGCTGGTGGACCGCTACCGGAGGCGGCCGATAATAGTTTTCTCGCTGGCCCTGCGGACCCTGCTGCTGGCCAGCCTGCCGGTGGCCTGGTGGCTGGACGTGCTGACCGTGACTCAGCTCTTTACGGTATCCTTCCTCGCCGGACTGGCCGCCGTGTTCTTTACCCTGGCCGAGCAGGCACTTATCCCCGCTGCAGTGGACCGAGAGGAACTGGTTGAAGGCAACGGCCTGATGACCGGCTCCGGCGCCATGGGTGACGCCGGCGGACGGGCCCTGGGCGGCTGGGTGACCGCAGCCTGGGGAGCATCCAACGCGATGCTGCTGCAGGTGGCGGCCTCACTGGCCTCGCTGGCAGCGATCATCCGGCTGGACCTCTCCGAACCGGAACCCGCCCGCTCGAAGGAGTACCGCGTCCTGCGGGAGATGGGGGAGGGCCTGAGGTACATCTTCAGCACGGTGGCCCTGCGGATGCTGCTGTTCACCGGTGCGCTGTGGAACCTCGGCGGAAACATAGTGGTTTCCCTGCTGGTCCTGCTGGTGATCCGGTCCCTCGGGGAAACCCCCGCCATGCTGGGACTGCTGACGGCAGCAACAGCGGTGGGCGGAACTGTCGGCGGACTTTCCGTGCGATGGATTGCCGGGCGTTTCGGATCCGGCCGGGTATGGCGCTATTCCATGTTTCCCGCCGTGGCAGGTTATGCGAGCGTGCTTCTTATATCGCCGGGGTGGGGCATGGCCGCAGGCTTTATCGGATTGTTTATCGCCGGTTTTTCCATTTCCCTCAACATTGTTGTCTCCACGACCTTCCGCCAACGGGTGTGCCCGCCGCAGATGCTCGGTCGGCTCGGCTCTGCCCTGCGTATGGTCACGTGGGGCATGCTCGCCATCGCCGCATTCGCAGCCGGGGTCCTGGTGGACCTCGTCGGTATCCGGGGGGCGATCCTCACAGGCGTTCTGGTTGCCGCCCTCGCGCCGCTGATTGCCGCGTTCGGGCCGCTGCGACGCGTTCGCGAGCTGGCTGACCTGGAGCCCGCGGACACGGAAACGGGACAGTCCAGCCAGGTCCGTCCCTCGCCATTGTGACAAACGTCTCGTCTGGCTGTCCGGCGGGGTTGATGTGTCCTAATACACTTGTAGGGAATACCGCCAACCGGCACAACGCAGTGCCGGCTGAGAAAAGGATGTGAAGATCTGTGAGCTCCAATTCCGATACGTGCCTTGATTCCTGGATGGATCGGGAGGCCCTCGCCGAGGCGATGATCCCGCTGATCGGGCGGCTCTACCGGGAGAACAGCGTGGTTACTTCGGTCCACGGGCGCCCGCTCGTCAACAAATCGGTCATCGATATCCTCAAGGCCCACCGCTTCGCCCGCCAGATCGATGAGACGGAACTTCCGGTTTCCGAGACCTACCCGCTGCTGAAGGCACTGACCGAGCTCGATCTCGGCGCGGCATCCATTGACCTGGCCCGCATGAGCAACAAATACAAGGAACAGGGCGGAGACCTGGTCGAATTCCTGCGCACCGAACTCGCTGACGTCGCCGGCCGGCGCGGGGCGGATGCGCGGACCAGCACCGACGTTGTCCTCTACGGCTTCGGCCGCATCGGGCGCCTGCTGGCCCGGATCCTCGTGGAAAAGGCCGGAGGTGGTCAGGGACTGCGGCTGCGGGCCATCGTGGTGCGGAAGGGCTCCGAGAATGACCTCGTTAAGCGGGCGAGCCTGCTGCGCCGGGATTCCGTCCACGGGGCGTTCAACGGAACCATCACCGTAGACGAGGAAAAGAACACCATCCTCGCCAACGGCACCCTGATCCAGGTGATCTACTCCAACGACCCCGCAACGGTGGACTACACCTCCTACGGCATCAGCAACGCCGTTGTGGTGGACAACACCGGGCGCTGGCGCGATGAAGAAGGACTTTCCCAGCACCTGGCCGCCAAGGGCGTCTCCCGGGTGCTGCTGACCGCGCCGGGCAAGGGAAACCTGAAGAACATCGTCCACGGCATCAACCACGGGTCCATTACCGATGAAGACCGGATTATCACGGCCGCGTCCTGCACCACGAATGCCATCACGCCGGTGCTGAAGGTCCTGAAGGACAAGTACGGGATTGTGAACGGGCACGTGGAAACCGTGCATTCCTTCACCAATGACCAGAACCTCATCGATAACTTCCACAACGGGGACCGGCGCGGACGCTCCGCTGCCCTGAATATGGTCATCACCGAGACCGGCGCCGCCAAGGCTGTGGCCAAGGCGCTGCCCGAACTGGCCGGAAAGCTCAGCGGCAATGCCATCCGGGTGCCGACCCCCGATGTCTCCATGGCCATCCTGAACCTGAACCTCGAAACGGCCACGGACAAGGATGAGGTCAACGCCTTCCTGCGCGAAACCTCGCTGAACTCGCCCCTGCACAAGCAGATCGATTACATCGACTCGCCCGAAGTGGTGTCCAGCGACTTCGTGGGCTCCAAGCGTGCGGGCATCGTGGACGGCCTCGCTACCATTTCCAACGGCACGAACCTGGTGCTGTACGTCTGGTATGACAACGAGTTCGGCTACAGCTGCCAGGTGGTCCGTGTGCTGGAGGAAATGGCACAAGTGAATCCGCCGGCCTACCCGAAGGCCCAGTCGCTGGCCTCCATCGCCGGCTAGCTGCAGCAGAGCACTGGAAATGAAAGGCCCGCAGGGAAACCTGCGGGCCTTTCATGGTGGTGCAGCCGGATTGTGGTGCAGCCGGATTGTGGTGCAGCTGGCTTGGGGTCGGGACACCCCCGCGGATCAGTGGCCGAAAGGATCCGGATCAACACCCGGCATCCAGGTGTTGCCCGGAACGGTCCAGCCCTGCGCCTTGATGGCCTTGCGTGCCTTCCGGCTCCAGCGGTCCGTCAGCCGGTCCACGTAGAGCTTGCCGTCAAGGTGGTCGTACTCGTGCTGGATGACGCGGGCGAACCAGTCGGTCGCCTCGAACTCCACGGGGGAGCCGTGTTCGTCGAAGCCCTTGATCTTGGCCCACTCCGCCCGGTTGACGGGGAAATTCTCACCCGGCACGGACAGGCAGCCTTCGGAGGTCTCGTCCGGGTCCGGCGCCGAACCGGGCACCTTGGAGGTGATGAGCACCGGATTGATGACGACGCCGCGGTCCGGGGCGTCGTCGTCGTTCTCGTAGGCAAAGGTAAACAGACGCAGTCCGACGCCGATCTGCGGTGCCGCCAGGCCCACGCCGTTGGCAACGTCCATGGTTTCGTACATGTCTGCGACCAGGGTACGCAGTTCGTCATTGAACTCTTCCACTTCGGCCGCCCGGCGGTGCAGGACGGGTTCTCCGTGGATGACGATGGGACGAACGGTCATTGCTGTCTTTCTTTCGTATGGTTTGAACGGGAGGTGCTCGGCTTAGCAGGCGATGTCGCGTCCGATGACGTCCCGCATGATTTCACTGGTGCCGCCGAAAATGGTCAGCAGCCGTGCGGCCAGGAAAGCCTGCGCCACGGGGTATTCCATGATGTAGCCGTAGCCTCCATGGAGCTGCAGGCAGCGGTCGGTTATGGATTTGGCGCGTTCGCTGGCCCACAGCTTGGCTTTCGCGGCGGAGACGGCGTCAAGCTTGCCTTCGTTGAAGGCCGTGATGGCTGAGTCGACGTAGGCTTCGGTGACCTCGACTTCGGTGGCAATGTCCGCCAGCGCGAAGCGGGTGTTTTGGAAGTCCGCCACCCGGCTGTCGAAGGCGTTGCGCTCCCGGGTGTACTCAAGGGTTGCCTGGTAAACCGCGCGGGACACGGCGGAGGACGCAACAGCGATAGCCAGCCGACCCTGCGGAAGCTGGCCGGCAGCGTATTCCAGGCCGCGTCCGACTTCACCGACAAGATTGCCGGCGGGAACGCGGACGTTGTCGAAGAACAGTTCAGCGGTGTCCGAAGCCTTCAGGCCCATTTTGTCCAGCTGGCGGCCGGTGCTGTACCCCTCGGTCTTCTCCACCATGAACATGCTGAAGGAATCCCGCTGTCCGCGCCCGGCACCGCCGTCGGTGCGGGCCAGGACCAGTGACGCGTCGCCGGAGATCCCGTTGCCGATGAAGGTCTTCTGGCCGTTGATCACCCAGTCGCCGTCGTCGGTACGGACCGCCTTGGTGCGGATGCCGCGAAGGTCGCTGCCGGCCCCTGGCTCGGTCCACGCCACGGAGGTGACTTTGTCACCGGAAACCATGTCCGGCAGCCAGCGCTGCTTCAGATCCTCGGACCCGTAGGCCAGCAGGTGGGGGAGGACCAGATCATCATGCAGGTGGAACGCCAGGGCTACGGCCAGGTGGTTGGACCGGGCAAATTCCTCGTCCATAACGGCGCGGAAACGGTAGTCCGGCATTCCGGCTCCGCCGAACTCTTCAGGAACCGCCAGGCCCAGCAGGCCCTGCTCACCGGCCGCCTTCCACATGCGGCGCGGCATCATGTGCGCCGCATCCCATTCCGCGTAACCGGCGGCGACCTCGCGTGCATCGAATTCCCGGACGACGTCCCGGAACAACTCATGGTCCTCTTCGAACAGTCTGCGCTCCAAGGCGGCGCCTCCTCATTGATAAGCCACGCATAGGCGTAGTGGTTCTGACGGTTCCGGCTCGTGGCCCGGAGCACGACGGCTGCGTCAGGCGAACGCCAGCCGCTAACAGTGAAACACAAACAGCAAAGGCCGCCCCGGAATCATCCGAGGCGGCCTTTCGAAGCTGTAACCGCCAGCCTCATTGGGGTGAGTAACGGGGGTTGAACCCGCGACCTCCTGGACCACAACCAGGCGCTCTGCCAACTGAGCTATACCCACCATGTGCCTCAAACGTTCATCCGCGAAGTCCAGGCGAGTGGTCTTGCGGACTCATTTATCTGAGGCAGCGGAATCAAGCTTACACGGTTTTTTGAGTGCTTCTGACACGTTGGCCCTCCAAGGGGCCTTTTGTGACGGAGCTAACTCTGAATCCCTGCGGCAATCTTCTTGGCGGTCGCCGAGTCCGGCCCCGGAGCCGGGACAAAAACGGCCTCACGGTAGTAACGGAGTTCATTGATGGAATCCCGGATATCACCCAGGGCGCGGTGTCCGCCGTTTTTGGCCGGAGCCTGGAAGTAGGCGCGCGGGTACCAGCGGCGGGCGAGTTCCTTGATGGTGGACACGTCGATGATCCGGTAGTGCAGATAGTCGATGACCTCGGGCATGTCCCGGGCCAGGAACATCTTGTCGGTACCGACGGAGTTGCCGGCCAGCTGTGCCTTCTTCGGCTCCGGGACCCACTTGGTGATGTATTCGATGACGGCAGCCTCGGCCTCGGCCATGGTGATGCCGTTCGGGAGTTCGTCCAGAAGCTTGGAGGTGGTGTGCATCTGGCGCACGAAGTCCCCCATCTGGGCCAGGGCGGCGTCGTCGGGCTTGATCACCACGTCCACTCCGTCACCGAGGATATTCAGTTCGGAGTCCGTGACCAGGACGGCCACTTCAATCAGGGCATCATTTTTAATGTCCAGACCGGTCATTTCGCAATCGATCCAGACCATACGTTCATTAGTTATCGGCACAATCCCAATGTACCGCGTTCGTACGCCGCGGGACGGAGGGGCTACAGGCTTGAGTGGCTGCGCTGGCGCCTGTCCGGCAGGTCGGCATCTGCGGTGGCAAAAGAGGCAGGAGTGCCGGAGAGATAGGGCTGCAGCGGGATCTGGCCGGTCTCGGGCGGCCCAAAGGTCCGGGTCCAGCGGCTCGGCTCGGCCGGCATCTCGTGAAAGACCGGTGCAGCCGCTGCGCGCCGTCCCCCGGCTGCGGGCATCCCGGCGCCCATTCGTACGGGGCCCGGAGAGGGCGGGGGGACTGCAACCGCGCCCATGCGGGCGTGGCGGCGGGTGCCGGGCACCCGAGTCGAAAGATCCGGTACTGGCGTGTTCGGTACCGGAATTGCCGTAGTCGACGGAGACGGAGAGGAAACCTGCGCATCATCCGGGGCAGTTGCCGCGGCGGGCGGAGCTGCTGCGGCGGCCGGAGCTGCTGCGGCGGCGCCGTCGGCCGCCGTCGGTCCCGATGCCGCAGGGGAGGGCTGTACTGCTTCAGGGCGTGGTGCCGAACCGGGCAGTGCCGCACCCTGCCGCGCGGCGGGGGAGCGATCCTGGGTGGAGCTGAAATACCAGGTGATCCCAAAAGCGAACAGAAGCAGCCCGGAAACCGTTGCGACAATGCCGGGAGGGACCTGGACCCACACCATGGCCCCTGCGCCCACCGCAGTGAGGAAAGCGCCCCAGAAGATGAGTTCGGGGTTGCGGGCGGACAAAGAGGTGCCCCCGGCCGCGCGCCGGGACGTTCGGCGGGCCGTGTCCGGCCCGGACGTACTGACCTTTTTCCCCGGTGGTTTTGAAAAAGGTTTCCCTACAGGTTCTGCCCGGTGGCGCCCCACAGCCAATACCGCCTTGCCTCATTAGTCACGACTGGACCTTCAGTCTATGCGACCGTGCCGGGGCTCACAGGATTGAGTGCGGCCGCGTCGCATTCGGCCGGGGAAGGTGCGGGCGGCGGTGCTAATATCAGCCTATTGACGGTGCCCGGGCATTCTTGTGCCCGTCTTCAGAACCGGTGCCGGAACGGTGCAGGAATGTAACTGCCCGGGGCCCGCAGAACCAGAAACCCCCAGAGATTGGAACCATGTAGATGACCGCCCAGGTCCCTGCGACCGAGCCTTCGTCTCCTGGCCCGGAGACAGCGAAAGCCGACCGTCCGAACGTCGCAATCATCCAGGGGTTCATCGGTTCGATGATGATGCTGGCCGGTTCGTTCGGTGTCGGATGGCTGTCCCTGGCCTCCGGCCTGCGGACCAACCCGGTCATCATCTGGCTGCGCTTCGACCAGCCGATCGGTGCGGTGGCAGCGGTTCTGCTGCTGGCTACGGGCGGCATGCTGCTGGTCCGTTCCTGGCTTCGCCTGGGGCAGCGCATGAAGGGCTGGGGCCCCGACTCCCGGCCGGTGGTGATGCGGGCCATCATCGCCTGGTCCGCGCCTATGTGCCTGACCCTGCCGCTCTTCAGTCGCGACGTTTTTGCCTACATCGCCCAGGGGCTGGTGATGGTGAGCGGGCTGAATCCCTACAAGGACGGCTATTCGCAGATCTCCAACTATCTGCAGATCGGGGCGGACGATCTGTGGGCGCAGAGCCCGACGCCGTACGGCCCCGTCTTCCTCTGGCTTGAGGAACTCGTGGTCCGCGTCACCGGCGGCCAGGTGGAGTCCTCCATCCTGCTGTTCCGGCTCATCGCCGTAGTCGGTGTGGCGATGTGTATTTACTTTGTGCCGAAACTGGCCGAACTGCACGGCATTAACCCCAACCGCGCCCTTTGGCTGACCGCAGCCAACCCGCTGTTCCTCACAAACTTCATTGCGAGCATCCACAACGATGCCCTGATGATCGGCCTGGCGCTGGCCGGGCTTTATCTGGCCGCCACGAAGCGGGTCCTGCCCGGCATCCTGCTGGTGACACTCTCGGTGGGCATCAAGCCCATCACCATCATCTTCCTGCCGTTCATCGGCCTGCTGTGGGCCGGCAAAAATGCCTCCTGGCCGCGGAAATTCGGCTACTGGTTCATGACCGCCGGAATCTCCCTGGGGCTGCTGTGGATCATGGGCCTGATCAACGGGTTCGGCTTCGGCTGGGTGGGCGCCCTCAGCACGCCCGGCAGCGTATGGATCTGGTACGCGCCCGTCGGCTTTGCCGGCATGCTCGTGGCCACGCTGGGCAACGCCCTCGGGCTGCCGGGCTGGACGCTGGCCGACATCGTGCACACCATCGGCCGGCTGGCCTCGGTGGGCATTGTGCTGTGGCAGATGTTCGTAGGCGAGTACAGCCGGCTGATCCGTCGGCTGGCGCTGGCCTTTGCCGCCATCGTGATGCTGGCCCCGATGATCCAGTCCTGGTACGTGGTCTGGCTGATTCCCCTGTTCGCCGTCACCGGGCTGCGCGATGACTGGCAGGCCAAGACCCTCTACCTGCTGGTCTCCTTCTTTATGGTCTACGCCATCAGCGACCAGCTGGACATCTGGCCCTACTTCGAGTTCAGCCTCACTGCTGCCCGGCAGATTGCGGCGGTGACCGCACTGGGCTTCGCCCTCTACCTGATCTTTGTGGATCCGAAGACCAAGGTGCTGTTCCGCAAAAAGCTTACGGCGCCTGCTCCGGGGGAGCTGCGGCACTGACCTGTCCGCCGCCGGCCCTGGTCAGCCTGATAACGCGGGCCAGGGACCAGCCGAAGAGGACCAGCAGCAGGATGTTGCGCAGGGTCAGGAGCAGGGCCACGGCAATGTTCAGGTCGTTGTACAGCGCCGAGTAGAACATCGGATAGACCAGGGTGGTCAACGCTGCGATGGCCGCCATCAGGATGCCGGGGACCTTCCAGTCCCGGCCCTCCCACGCCAGCCCGACGGCGGTCACAGCGCCCAGCCACAGCATGAACTGCGGCGAGCCGACCTTGTTGAAGACGATGAAGGCGCTGACCAGGGCGAGCGAGCCGGCAATCAGCAGAGCCTGGGAATCTGCGCCGCGGCGCAGGGCCCAGATCAGGAGCAGCGCGACGGCGAGAGCGGCCAGCGCCAGCAGCGGCGTCATCATCGCAGCCACCGGCTCGCCGAGGGCGCCGCGGACCTCGCGGGTATTGATGACTTTGTCCTCGAAGATATACGCGTCTGAGGTGCCGGTGATCGCCTGCCAAAGTCCCGGCGTCGTAAACGGGGCCTCCATCTGCATGCCGCGGGCGCCCTGTTCCCCAAAGAAGCTGAGCAGATGGCGGATGCCGCCGGAGAGAGCAACCACCACTGCGATCACGGCCGACACCGCAGCGCCGGTGGCCAGCAGGACCAGCCGCTTCTTCCACGCCACCAACACCGCAAGGATGACGGCTGCTGGCCAGACCTTGATCCAGGTCGCCACGGACAGCAGCGCCGAGGCCAGAACGGGGCGGGTAGCCAGGAACAGCAGCCCCATAATCACCAGCGGTGCGGTTAGGCCGTCCACCCGGCCGACAGCCACGGGGCCGAGCAGGGCCGTGACCGCGAGCCACCAGTAGGCGGCGTGGATGCCGCGGGTGCCGGCCCGGCGGCTGAGCACGGCGACGCCGGCGGCATTAAGTGCGGTGAACAGGAGGAACCAGGTGAACATGTACGCGGAGTAACCGAAGACAGCAGCCAGGACCATCGGTGCCAGCGCACCGATGGGGTACACCCAGCCGGCGTCGATCCCCACCCAGTAGCCGTCACGCAGGCCGTCGAACGCCCACTGGCGGTAGAAGGACACATCACTGAGGACATCGCCGTTCAGGATCCGCGTCGAGAGGGCCGCCAGGAAGCCGGCATGCACCACCGCAAAAAACGTCCAGAGGGTTGCCGGGCGGAGTAACCGCCGCTGTAGGGAAGCCGAATTCCGGGACATGCGAGGGTGGTGCTCCTTAGTTGAAACCGTTGCCGTGCCGCGTCCGGGCACAGCGATAAGGCTACCGGCGCGCACCGCCCGGCATGCAATCCGGCGCCGGACACGGGATACTGGTGTTATGACCGACCTAACTGAAGAAGTGATCGTGGCCGATTTTGACGTCTCGGAGTGGGAACCGACCCCCTACCAGGTGGAGGGCACCAACAGCGAACTCTCCACTGTCCGGGCAGTGAAGATCTTTGAAGGCGACATCACCGGGACCAGCGTCGCAGACCTGATTATGGCCGGGAATTCCGTGGGCGCCGGCTACGTGGGATCCGAGGTGTTCGCCGGCACCGTCGCCGGCCGCACGGGCACCATGGTCATCCAGCACTGGGGTCTGGCCGAAGGGACGGCCACGGCAAGCTCCGGTCACATCATTCCCGGATCCGGCACAGATGACCTGGCCGGAATCTCCGGCAAGGCGATTTACACTCAGGAAGAGGACGGCCAGCACCGGCTCGAGCTGCGCGTGACCTTCCCGGCACAGGCCTGAGGCGTACCCCGCAGCGGCCCCGGATTCAGGGTCCCGAGTAGCCCGCCACGGCGGCCAGGAGGACCGCGGCCAGGGATGCTGCTATCACCAGTGCAAATCCCGTGAGCCAAACGGCAGAAGGAACCCCGGTGCGCCGGTAGAGGATGTAGGCGTCGGAACTCTCCAGGTTACGGCGTCGCTTTGTGTGCACCGCAAGGACGTTCAGCCAGTCCCGCGCCGCACCCACCAGCAGGGCAGTGCCCACACACATGGCAACATAACCAGCCACTTTCGGGGCGGCGAACCAGACAAGCAGCACCGACACAGCGGCACAGGCGATGGCGATAAGGAATCCCTGCCCGTTGCGGATGAACACCAGTGCCGTCAGCAGGATCAGCGCGCCGACTGACAGTGCGGCACCTGCCCAGCCGTTGAACGCGGCCAGTATCAGCGCCGCTCCCACGACCGCCGGCACCGGGTAACCCCAGAAACCGGCCCAGGCGGCAGGGAACCCGCCGCGGCCCAGGGAGCGCATTTCACCGGAGTGGTCAAAGCGGAGCCGGATTCCCTTGACCATTTGTCCGGTCATCAGAGCGGCAAAGGCATGTCCGAGTTCATGGACGAAGGTTACGAACAACCCGAACCAGCGCCAGGTGGCCCGCGGGATGCTCAGCAGCGCCGCGGCAGCCGCCACGGCCAGGAGCACGGCGGGGTCCGGTTCCACGGCCGGCACCCGGCTGAATCCCGCCAGCACCCGAGACCACCATTCGGCACCGATACCGGATAACAGCTCCACCGGTTAGCCACGGCCCGGGTTTGCAGGCATCAGCACCGAGCCCGCTCCGCTAGAGCTCCAGCACGCCCCGGAGGATCGAGTCGCCCGAGTGCGTGGGATCGCCGTCGAACGGCTCGTCTGAAATGTCAACAATTGGATACTCATCGAGGTCAAGGTTAGCCGGGATGGTGAATCTTCCCTCGGTGCCCTCCATTGTGCCGAGGCTGACCATGCGAGTGATGTCCGGAGCGATCAGCCAGACCTCACGGAAGCCCTGCGCGTCTGACCCGGTGGCAGTTACCACCAGTTCCCGTGCGCCGTCCGGGCGCTGGTCCACCTCCGCACGGCCGGTGTCCTCATAGGCGGGAAGCGGCGTCAGGTCCACGGCGGCAACCACCTCTGAGCGGTCGGTGAGAATCCGGGAGATTCCCCACGTCCCTGCGGCGGCGAGCACTACAGCTGCTGCCGCTGCGCCCAGGATCTGCGGCAAACGGGTGCGGCGCCGGTTCCGGCGGTCCCGGAAGGTACTTAGCGTAACCGGAGAAGAAGGGGCATTGGAGGTGGCAGCTGCGTCGGAACGCTCCTTCCCTGCCGGGGGAGCGGCCTCATGCTCAGGGGCGCGCGAACCTTCCGGCGTGTCCCGTAGTCCGGCGGCGTCGTCGTCGCGCCCGGGTTCGGACTCGAAAGGATCCCTGCGGACGGCGTCGCTTAGGCCAAGGCTGGAATGGATTCCCTCCCAGACCGACGACGGCGGCCTGGGCAGCACGTCGGGACCTGAGGGGATGCGCCCGGCATGGACGACACGCTGCATGGCGGCCACCTCGGCGGAGCATTGAGCACACTGCTCAAGGTGGGCGGTTTCCTCAGGACTGGCCTCGCCCAAGGCATTCAGGGCCAGCGTCTCAGATGGCAGATGCTGCATCGCTGACCTCCAATCGCTCGCGTAGCTGGACCAGGCTTCTTCGAATATGGCTTTTGACAGTGCCCAACGGTAGTTTCAGTGTCTCCGAAATCTGTTGGTGTGTGAGGTCTTCGTGGAAAGCAAGACGCAGGATGGATCCCTGGGGTTCGCCCAGACGATCCAGCTCGGCATCGAGTACCACGCGGTCTGCCACATGGTCGGGGTGCGGAGAGCTACCGGCCTGACCGGCACGGGATCCCTGCTGGACCGGGCTGTCCACCAGTGTTTCAGGAGTACGTACGGCGGACGAGGCCATGCCTGCGGCCACGTTCCGGGTGATTCCGACCAGCCACGCGGCAAGCGTGGATTTATCGGGAGCATAGCTTTCGCGGTACTTCCAGGCCCGGATGAAGACTTCCTGCACGGCGTCGTCGGCCGCGCCGCCGTCCAGCAGCTTCCGCTGGGCGAGGGAACGTATCAGCGGGGAGAAACGGCGGTAAGCCTCCGCCAGCGCCACCTCGTCCCCCGCCGCGAAGGCATGGTCCATCGCGGTATCTGGGTGGTCTCCGCCCGGTGATATCAGTGCCGTACTCCTGCCATACTCAGGAACGGCTGCCTCAGGAACCCGGCAGCTGTCTGGGAATGACACTATGGTACGGGAACCGCAGTGAGTACGACGTTATCTTCGTAGTCGCCCACGGAATCGAGCCATTCGCCGCCACAGGTCACCAGTTTCAAACGGGCTTCCCCCTCGCGGTTGAACAGATCGAAGTCGCCCAGGGACGCCTTCGGGATGTTCTCTACTTTCTCCGTGGTGTAGCGCAGCACCGAGCCGTCGCTGCGTGTCACCGTCAGCGGTGTTCCGGCAGGAACCTCGTCCAGGTCTGCAATAGGAAGCTGTTCGGTCCGTGAATCAACGTGGGCCGCGAGTACGGCGGATCCACGCGTCGATCCCGGTGCGGGCCCGAACCGGTACCACCCTGCCTGATAGTGGTTATCCGGCAAGGTCATTGCACCGTTGTCTTCCTGGCCCACGGGGATTACTTCCAAGTCAATTCCAGTGCCCTCCACACTTACACTCACCGGATCGGGAACCGATTCAACGGGTTCCTGCGTTGCGGGGCGGACCGGCACGGGCGTTGACGGTGCAGTAGCGCCGGGGGCCGGAGCAGCTGGGGGCTGCTCGGTGGCTGTAGCGGGTATGGATTCGGGTGCAGGCCCGGGCTGCATCGCGGTTCCACCGCAAGCTGCGGTCCCCATGGCGGCCGCGGCGGAAAGACATACTGCTGCGGCTAGCCTGCGGAACGGTTTGACGGACATGGTGCGGAACCTCCGGGACGGGGTGACCCCGGGGCTGCAGCGTTCAAAGGGGCGGGAACGCGCTGCAGCCCCGGGGGATCAGGGGGTGGCGGAACTGCTAGCTGCGGTTATCCTCGGACCGGCTCCCTGCGGAGGCGGCGACGGAACGGCGGCGAAGCATAAACGCGCCCAGGGCGAGGACGGCGGCAGAACCCGTGGCGGCGGCTGCAATCATGCCCTGGTTGGAGGACTGGCCGACCTGCTCCAGTGCACCGGGAACCGCTGCAGGGTTGGAGTGCATACCCTCAATGGTCTGGGTGGCCAGGGCCAGGTTTCCGGCCTCAAGGGAGCCCCATGCGTACACGATGGTGTTGGTTCCTTCCATCAGTGCCAGATCGGCCGGGCCGATCACCGGGTCCGTGGTGCCGGCTGCAGCAACAGATGCAGAAACGGTACCCGGGTCAACCATCAGCATCTTCTCGTTGGGGTTGGTCAGCCCTTCGATTACAGGGGACCCGTTGGCCAGGACATCCACGGCCGGCGCCGCTGCCACGTGCCGGACGGTCAGGCGTGCCTTGCCGGCTTCGATGGCGGAGGTGTCGTTGGTGAAGAGGTTTGCCGTGGGTTTGCCGGAGGCATCCAGGTTAGCGGCGGCAGTGTAATTCCCGCCGGCTGCCAGATCGGCGGAGATCGGGCCGATGATGGGTGCGGAAGCGTCCGCGGCATCTGCAGCGGTAATGGCGAGCTCGTAACTGCCGCCCGGAAGGTCCAGCGGCCCTGCGAGTTCGCCGGGCATGAAGTCATCCAGGGTGAGCGTGCCGTTGACGTAGACATCCACGGGGGTGTCCGGGACGCCGTGCAGCACCGAAAGCTTTGCCATATCGGTGTCAGCGGCCTGCGCCGGCATTGCCGAGAGAACTGCGGCGGCGCCTACTCCGAGGGCCGCGAGGGCGGAAGCGGTCTTACGCATGATCTGTGCTCCTTCAGTTGCCGCACCCACCGGTACGGGTTTCGTTTGACTTACACCCCTACTACTTCCGGTGCCGGCGTTTTGGATGCAAAAACATGAAAACTTTTTTGGAACGGCCGGAATCGGGTGTGGCGGGCACCCGCTGGGCGGCATTGGAGCGCGGGCGCGGAGGCGCCCTGAACGGTGGGGAGCGGGGTCCGTAGTATCATCGACTGGTTGCCCCCGTAGCTCAATGGATAGAGCAACGGCCTTCTAATCCGTAGGTTGCGCGTTCGAGTCGCGCCGGGGGCACTTCCGGGTTTTCCAACCTGCACCTTTTCCCTGGACCGGCGCGAAGAGCCCGCCGCGTTCCGTCTGCGGCGCGGACAGCGCCGGTTTGCAACGCCTCCGATGCAGCGCCGTACCGTGTGCAGCCCTTCCTCATTCCCTCCACAGCACAGGAAACCCGGGGACCGGCTCTCCGTCATCCACACCTGATGTCCACCAGACCCCATGCCGTACCTGGACGGTAAAAACTGGGCGGACCGGTGGATGAGCCGGACCCCGTGCGGGTGGGACTGCGCTGTTGCAGACGGCGCGGACCCGCTGCCGCACCGAGCCGAAGGCAGGAAATGATGAGTGACACCATTACGCTCCGGGGCTATGTGGCCACCGAACTCCGCCAGAACACCACTGATCAAGGGCTGGCTGTCGCCAGCTTTCGGATGTGCACCACCGAGCGCCGGTATGACCGGGATACCGGCGGGTGGACTGACGGGCAGACCAACTGGTACGCCGTGAGCCTGTTTCGGCAACTCGCCACCAACGCGGCCTTCAGTATTCATAAGGGTGACCGGGTTGTGGTTACCGGCAGGCTGAGGCTTCGGCAGTGGGCCACCGAGGATGGCCGCAGCGGCACGAGCGCTGACATTGATGCGGATACCGTGGGCCATGACCTGATGTGGGGCACGGCGAGTTTTCGACGCACCGTTTCCGGAACGGGGGAGGGTGCGTCAGGCAGCGCGGGCATGGCCCATGCAACGAACACCGGGGAAACGGATCATGGCGCCGGTGCTGACCCGGACCTGTCCGACGCCCTGGACAGGCTGGCCGACCCGCTGACGGGGGAGCTCCCGGACGCCGGCGAGGAGAGCACTGTCGAGTCCTCCAATGGAGATACCACACGGATGGCCGCAGCGGCGCCATATTAGGGATAGCTGAGTGAGGGGCAACCGCGTCTCCGATGCGTCTGCCCGGATGCCCGGTACCTTTCGGAGCATTGGACGCCCGGCCGGGCACGGCCTTTGGCGGGCTGTCCTGTGCGTGGCACAATCGCGGGGTGAGACTCCTGCGTAATGCCAGCCCGGCCGCCCCTGTCACATTTGTGGCCGGGCTGGCGCTCGCCGTGGGCCTGGCCGGCTGCAGCGTGACGCCGGAGGGGGACGCGGGCGTGCCCGCTACCGGCGCCGGTGCAACGGCCCCCGGCACGGAGGCTTCCGCGCCTGCGGTGAGCGGGGATCCGGCTGTGGGAGCAGTGGAAACTGAACTGCGGAAACTGGCCGGCCTGGACCCCGAGCCGGATTCTGCCGGTATGACCGGTGCCTTCGCCGCCGCAGGGTTTGACCCCGCTACGGTGGAAGTCTCTGCGGACCGAACCCCCACCGGACTCGAGGTGGACGCAATGCGGGCCGCGGTTGTTAGTGAGTCGCAGTGCATTTTCGGGGAGGTGCGGGATGGCACGGTCACCGTGACCGTTCTGCCGGTCCTTTCCAGCGGCCGATGCTTCATCGGAGACTAGCCTCCGGACCGGCAGGTCCCGAACCACCGCACCTGAACTGCGTGTGCGCCGGCTGTCGCGGGCCGGGGCAAATCCCGTCCCTGACCGCGTAAATGGTATATATCGGCGCTGACACATTAGCCTTGGATATATGGCGGAATTTATCTACACGATGACCAAGGCCCGCAAGGCCGTTGGCGACAAAGTAATCCTCGACGACGTAAGCATGTCTTTCTACCCCGGCGCCAAGATCGGCGTGGTGGGCCCGAACGGTGCCGGTAAGTCCACCATCCTCAAGATCATGGCGGGACTGGACACTCCTTCCAACGGCGAAGCCCGGCTCAGCGCCGGCTACAGCGTCGGCATCCTGCTCCAGGAGCCGCCGCTGAACGAGGAGAAGACGGTTCTCGGCAACGTCCAGGAGGGCGTGGGCGAGATCTACGGCAAGATCCAGCGCTTCAATGAAATCTCCGAAGAGATGTCCCAGCCGGATGCGGACTTCGATTCCCTGCTCGAAGAAATGGGCAAGCTCCAGGAAGCGATTGACGCCGCCGACGCGTGGGACATTGACTCCCAGCTCGAGCAGGCCATGGACGCACTGCGCTGCCCGCCGCCGGACGCCGACGTGACTGTGCTCTCCGGTGGTGAGCGCCGCCGGGTTGCCCTGTGCAAGCTGCTGCTGCAGAAGCCCGACCTGCTGCTCCTCGATGAGCCCACCAACCACCTGGACGCCGAGAGCGTTCTGTGGCTGGAACAGCACCTCTCCTCCTACCACGGCGCCGTCCTCGCCGTGACCCACGACCGCTACTTCCTGGACCACGTGGCCGAGTGGATCGCCGAAGTGGACCGCGGGCACCTCTACCCGTACGAAGGCAACTACTCCACGTACCTGGAGAAGAAGCGTGCCCGCCTCGAAGTGCAGGGCAAAAAGGACCAGAAGCTGGCCAAGCGCCTCTCGGACGAACTCGACTGGGTTCGGTCCAACGCAAAGGGACGCCAGACCAAGTCCAAGGCCCGTCTGGCCCGCTACGAGGAAATGGCTGCCGAGGCAGAGCGCACCCGCAAGCTTGACTTCGAAGAAATCCAGATCCCGCCGGGCCCCCGCCTGGGCTCCCTGGTGCTGGAAGCCAAGGACCTGCAGAAGGGGTTCGGCGACCGCCAGCTCATCAACGGGCTTTCCTTCTCCCTGCCGCGTAACGGCATTGTCGGCGTCATCGGTCCGAACGGTGTGGGTAAGACCACCCTCTTCAAGACCATCGTTGGCCTGGAACCGCTGGACGGCGGCGAACTGAAGATCGGCGATTCCGTCCGGATCTCCTATGTTGACCAGTCACGCGGCGGCATCGACCCGGAGAAGTCGCTCTGGGAAGTTGTGTCCGACGGCCTGGACTTCATCCAGGTGGGCCAGGTGGAAATGCCCTCGCGTGCCTACGTGTCGGCATTCGGCTTCAAGGGACCGGACCAGCAGAAGAAGGCGGGTGTCCTCTCCGGTGGTGAGCGCAACCGCCTGAACCTGGCCATGACCCTCAAACAGGGCGGAAACCTGCTCCTGCTCGATGAGCCCACTAACGACCTGGACGTGGAAACCCTGTCCAGCCTCGAGAACGCGCTGCTGGAATTCCCCGGCTGTGCCGTGGTGGTCTCGCACGACCGCTGGTTCCTTGACCGCGTGGCCACCCACATCCTTGCCTTCGAAGGCACGGAAGAGGACCCGGCGAACTGGTACTGGTTCGAGGGGAACTTCGAGTCCTACGAGCAGAACAAGATTGAGCGTCTCGGACCGGATGCGGCCAAGCCGCACCGCGTAACCCACCGCCGCCTGACGCGCGACTAAGTCTGCCGGCAGCAAAGAAGCCCGGTTTCCCCTTGGGGAAGCCGGGCTTCTCTGCTGTGGACGCAGTTATCGCCGGAGCGCAGGAGCTACTGCGGCACCCGCACCATGCCCTCCTGTGCCACCGTGGCCACCAGATCACCGGCGCGGTTGAAGATCCTGCCGGTGGACAGACCGCGGGCGGCCGACGCACTGGGGGATTCCTGGACGTACAGCAGCCAGTCATCCACCCGCACCGGGCGGTGCCACCACATGGCGTGATCCAGGCTGGCAATGCTCATGCCCGGTGTGGTCCAGGCCAGGCCGTGGCCGCGAAGGACGGGCTCCAGCAGTGTGTAGTCGCTGGCATAGGCCAGGGCGGCACGGTGCAGGTTCTCGCCGTCCGGCATTGGTTTAAAGGTCTTCATCCAGACGGCGTTGTGCGGGGTCTTTTCCCTGCCGGGACCCACGTAAACGGGATCCATGACGTGCCGGATATCCATGGGGCGGCGGTGGGACCATGCCTCGGCCACCGGATGGTCAAAATCCTTCAGCAGCTCCGCCGTAGTGGGCAGGGACTCGGGTTCCGGAATTCCCGAGGGCATTTCCTCCTGGTGGTCCACGCCCGAGTCGGGGATCTGGAAGGACGTGATCATGGACAGGATCGGCTTGCCGTTCTGATAGGCGTGGCTGCGCCTGGCGGAGAAGGACCGGCCGTCACGCAGCCGCTCCACGCCGAAGGTAATCGGCACTTCGGTGTCTCCGGGACGCAGGAAGTACCCGTGCATGGAATGCATGACCCGGTCCTCCGGGACGGTCCGGGCTGCTGCGATGAGTGACTGGCCCAGGACCTGGCCACCGAACACCCGCTTGCGGGGTTCGGCCTGCGAGCCTCCGACGAAGATATCCTCATCCGTCTTTGCGCCGCCGGCCCAGCTCAGGTCCAGCAGCTCCAGCAGGGACGCTGTCGGGTCGAAGGATTCATCAATGGACATCTGGCACTATCTCCTAGCAGGAAGGCGGCACCGTCAACGGCGGCAACCGCGAAAAAACTCGTAGTCCAAACTTACCGTTCAGTAACACGTTTCCCGGTGCCCGGCGTCCCGGGCACCGTCTTTTTAGGGCAAACCTCACTCTCTGGGAGGATGGAAGGCATGCACCGATTTCCTGTCCAGCTCCGCTACGGAGACCAAGATCCCAACGGCCATATTAATAACGTTAAGTTCATCCAGTTCCTGGAAGAGGCGCGGGTCCGGCTGGGACTGCTGCCCCTGGAGAGCGGCTCGGGCAGTCCGGGCAGTTTCCGGGACCTGACCGGTGACCGGACATCAACCTATGTGGCCCGGCAGGAAATCGAATACCTTGCGCCCCTGCTGCACGGGGATGAGCCCGTGTGGGTGGACGTGTGGGTGACCCGCGTTGGCTCCACCAGCCTGACCTACGGGTTCCGACTGGCCGACGAAACCGGCGGCTCGGTCTACGCGTACGCAGAGGCAGTGATGGTGCAGGTGGACTCGGCCGAAGGCAGGCCCGTCCCGCTCACTGATGCCCAGCAAGAGGTCCTCCAGGGGTGGATGGGGGACCCGGTTCCTTTCCGGACTCCCGTGACCGCCGGGCGGGGGAACTGACGTGGATACCGAACTACGGCTGGCTGATCCCCAGGTCACTGCTGATTTCCGCAACTTTGTCGTGCGTGCCAGGGCTGCCGACGACGGCGCTATCCGGCTGCAGGCCGTCGGCAGTGTGCTGGCTGCGTACGTGTGTGTGCTTGGCCCGCGCATCCTGGGCGAAGATACGCCCACGGTGCTGGGACTTAGGACCATGCCGCTGGCTGGAGAGGCATCGGTGGATACCACCGTTGCCCTGGCTGCTGTCGGTGACAGGCTGGCACGGATGGACGGCAGTGATACGTCCCTGCCGTTGCCGCCGGTGACCGTGCGGGAAACATGGGCCGGTATCACCGCCCCGCGGTCCGGGTGGCAGCCGGCGGGCAGGGCTCCCGTACACCTGCTCGAGCAGGCCGCGCACCGCGGTATCCGGGAAGTGGCGGCCATGCTGCCGCAGAGCGCCGGGGGAGCCGTGGTCCACAGTGCCCGGGCGAGGGTGTGGGCCCAGCCGATGGGTAACACGCAGATACCCGTACCTGCAGGTGCAGCCTTTGCAGCGCTGTCCCTGGGGTTCCTGCCCTCGGCAGGCCAGGGAACGGTGGGAGCGGAAGCGGCACTGTTCAGCAACGGCCGGTGGCTGCGGCTGAGTACCCCGCACGGGCATGTTCTGGTCCGCAGCCCCGCCATCCTGTGAGGCGCCTGGCGGTTAGGAACCGCCAGGCGGGTTCCGGGCCCGTATCCGGGAACCGGAACGTCAAGCGGAATTGACCATGCTGTGGGCCGCCCGCTCCAGATAGTCCCAGAGTGTCGCCTCGTGCAGGGGAGCAAGGTCCAGGGAATCGACGGCGGCCCGCATGTGGCGCAGCCAGGCGTCCCTGGCTGCGGGGGTAACTACAAAGGGCATGTGCCGCATCCGCAGCCGCGGATGCCCGCGCTGCTCGCCGTAGGTCTTCGGTCCGCCCCAGTACTGTTCCAGGAACAGCAGCAGGCGTTCCTTGGCCGGTCCCAGGTCCTCTTCGGGATACATGGGACGCATCAGCGGATCCTCGGCCACCCCTGCGTAGAACACGTCCACCAGCCGGACGAAGGTGGGATGGCCGCCAACGGCCTCATAGAAGTTGTACTGCGGCTGCGAGAAGCCCTGCGGCTGCAGCGGCAGGGACGGCCTTCCGGGTGCTTCGGGTGCCGGTTCAGTCATTGCTTCCCATTCCGTCGTTGAGGGCGTCCGATTTGGCCGGATCGCCGGCGGCCTCCGCGTCACCGGTATAGCGGCCCTGGGAGCGGTTGCCGACCTTCGCGAGTTCGCCGTTGCGGATGTACCAGATGACACCGCGGTCATCGATGATGCGGGTGATCCGGATGCCCACCGACTGCACCGTTCCAACGGTATCGCCCACCTCGATGACATCACCGATGCCGTACTGGTCTTCGATGGTGATGAAGAAACCGGCCAGGGCGTCGCGGATCAGTTCACGGGCCCCGAAGCCCAACGCGATGCCGACAATGCCGACACTGGCCAGCAGCGGGGCGATGTTGATGCCAATGGCATCCAGGACCATGATGATCGCCACGGTCCAAATGGAGAGGTTGACGGCGCTGCGCAGCAACGCCCCGATGGTGTCGGCCCGCTGGGCACGGCGTTTCTTGTCCAGCGTCCGCATGACCGGCTGGGCCCATTTCAGCTTGGAAGCGCTGAACAGCGAATAGCCCTTCTGGGCGCGGGCGACCAGCCGGTTAATCAGGAACCGGGCGAGGAACCAGACGATGGAGGCGGCCAGGATAATCAGGCCGGCCTGGATCAGACCGGACCAGTCGAAGTCCTCGACGGTCACGGTGGAAAGGTCGATTTCGGAAGCTGAAACCACTGGCTGCTGAACATCCTTCTTGTTGCCGGGCGGGAGATCTCCGGTTAAGGCTACCCGGGGAGGGGGGCCTCACCCTGCATCCGGGCGGCGGCAATGGTCTCCGGCCGGAAATCGACGGGGAAGTTGACGCTGCGTGCAATGAAGCACAGGCGGTGCGCGTCGGCGTGCATGGGGCCCGTGGCCAGATCGGTTTCCTTCGGGCCGCCGCCGGCAATGGTGACGCGGGGATGAAGCACCACCGAGGTGAATTCGCCGCTGCCGTCGCGGTTCAGCCGCAAGGTGCCCTCGGGCGCATCGGTGTAGGCAAGCACGCGGATCCCGTTGCGGACCGCCACGTGCAGGTAGGAGAGCATGTGGCACTGGGCCAGCGCTGCCAGCAGCAGCTGTTCGGGGTTCCACCGGTCGCGGTCGCCGTGGAAGGTCGGGTCCGCCGTGCCGGGCAGGTCCGGCAGTCCGGCGGCCCGGATCATGTGGTCGCGGCCGTAGCCGCGGTAGGACGAGGTCCCGTCGCCGCGGTTTCCCGTCCATTCCAGGTCCAGGGTGTAACGGTGTTCGGAGAGATTCACGTTCTCCAAGGTACCGTGTGCCCGGACCGGGGGAGGGAAACCGCGGCGGGAACTGCTAGCGGTCCGCTGCCTGGGCCTTCAGCGCACGGACCACGCCGTCACGGTTTTCCAGGACGAGCCTGCGCAGTGACGGAGCGTCCTCGCCCAATTCGGCCAGGAACGCATCGGTGCGGTCCACCGTGTCCTGCCGGGCCAGGCGGGACGGGTAAAGGCCGACGGCGATCTGCTGCCCGATTTCGTGGGTGCGGCTGGCCCACACGTCGCGGATCGCGTCGAAGTACTTCTGCGCATACGGTTCCAGCAGATCCGTGTTGTGCACCCGCATAAAGCCGGCAATGGCGGAACGCTGGGCAGCATTGGGCATGTCGGAGCGCTGGACGATCGCCTCCCACGCGGCGGCCTTGGCTTCAGCCGTGGGAATGGCGGCCCGGGCCATGGCGGCGGCAAGGGCGCCCGTGGCCGTTGCATCGCGGTCAAGTTCGGCGGCTATGTCCGTCTCGCCCAGCCGGCCGCCGGCCACGAGGCCGGTGAGCAGTTCCCACCGCAGGTCCGCGTCTATGGACAGCCCTTCGAGCGAACGGGTGCCGGCGAAGAGCTCCGCCAGGGTATCCAGGTGTTCATCGGAGGAGGCGTGGGCTGCAAAGGCCTTCACGAACTGCAGCTGCGAATCCGAGCCGGGTTCCGCGGCAGCGGCGAGTTCCCAGAGGCTTTCAGCGGCGGCTACGGTCATGGGCTCCCGGTCCTCGGGATTCACGTAGAAGGCCAGCGTGGTGGCCAGCTGGCGCAGCAGGACCTGCACCACGGTGGAATCGGATTCCGAAGCGATGTTCTGCAGCACCAGTTCCACATAGTTGCGGGCCGGAATCTCGGCGTCGCGCGCTGCGTCCCAGGCCGCGGCCCAGACCAGGGTCCGGGGCAGGGAATCGGCGATGTTGCGCAGGCTCCGCGTCGCGGTGTGCTGCGAGACGTCGTCGAGCCGGATCTTCGCGTAGGCCAGATCATCGTCGTTGAGCAGCAGCAGCGCCGGGCGCGGCTGACCGGCGAGTTCGGGCACCTCGGTGCGTTCGCCGTCGACGTCGAGCTCCACACGGTGGGTGCGCTGCAGCCTGCCTTCTTCATCCGGGTTGTAGAAGCCAATGGCCAGGCGGTGCGGGCGCAGCACCGGATACTCATCGATGGCGCTCTGCAGCACGGCAAAGGAGGTGATGTTTCCATCCCCGTCCGTTTCGAACTCGGGCCGCAGGGTGTTCACGCCTGCGGTTTCCAGCCACTTGGCGGACCAGTCCTTCAGGTCCCGGCCGCTGGCCGTTTCCAGTTCCGACAAAAGATCGGAGAGTTCCGTGTTTCCCCAGGCATGCTTGCCGAAGTACTCGCGGACCCCGGCCATGAACCTGTCCTGCCCGACCCATGCCACCAGCTGCTTGAGCACCGAGGCGCCCTTGGCGTAGGTGATGCCGTCGAAGTTCACCTGTACGTCGTCCAGGTCCCGGATTTCCGCAACGATGGGGTGTGTGGTGGGCAGCTGGTCCTGGCGGTAGGCCCAGGCCTTCTCCAGCGAGGCAAAGGTGGTCCATGCCTGCTTGAACTCGGTGGCTTCGGCTGCGGCCAGCGTGGACATGAACTCGGCAAAGGACTCGTTCAGCCACAGGTCGTTCCACCAGCGCATGGTGACCAGGTCGCCGAACCACATGTGCGCCAGCTCGTGCAGGATGGTTACTGCGCGGCGCTCCACCGTGGCCTCGGTGACGCGGGAGCGGAAGACGTAGCTCTCCAGGAACGTAACGGCGCCGGCATTTTCCATGGCACCGGCGTTGAATTCCGGGACAAACAGCTGGTCATACTTCTCGAACGGATACGGGGTACCGAACTGCTCTTCGTAGAACGCGAAGCCCTGGCGGGTCAGTTCGAAGATGTTCTCCGCGTCCATGTACTGCATGAGCGAACGGCGGGCGAAGACACCCAGCGGAATGACCCGGCCGTCGGAGCTGGTCAGCTCGCTGCGGACGCACTGGTACGGTCCGGCGATCAGCGCGGTGATGTAGGAGGAGATCCGCGGCGTGGGCTCAAAGGACCAGGTGGAGCGCGGGCTGTCCTCGGTCAGGTCCCCGGCGGGCAGGGGCTCGGGCGTGGGGGAGTTGGAGATGACATCCCAGTGCGACGGCGCGGTGACGGTGAAGCGGAAGGTCGCCTTCAGGTCAGGCTGTTCGAAGACGGCGAACATCCGCCGGGAATCCGGGACCTCGAACTGCGAGTAGAGATAGACCTCGTTGTCCACGGGGTCCACGAATCGGTGCAGGCCCTCACCGGTGTTCATGTAGCGTGCATCGGCCTCCACTACGAGCTCATTGGACTCGGCGAGGTTCGGCAGCGAGATGCGCACGCCGTCGGACACCTCGGCGGGGTCAAGCGCCACACCGTTCAGCGTGATCCGGTGAACCGCGTCGGTGACAGCATCGATAAACGTGGAGGCACCGGGCCGGGCGGTAAACCGGACAACGGTTGTGCTGCCGAATACCGAATCCCCCCGCGTCAGGTCGAGATTGACGTCATATGACTGAACGTCGAGGAGTTCTGCACGTTCACGGGCTTCGGAGCGCGTGAGATTCATACCTGGCAAGGTAAGGCCTTTCAGACGGAAAAGGAGACCGGAAATTCCCCCTGATTCTGCGGGAGACACCGGACACTATTGATCTTCTGCAACATTCTCTCATTGCTAAGCACCCTGCCAAGTGCTGAAGGGCGGATTGCTGACCGCAATCCGCCCTTCGGGTATTGACGAGAATCCTGACTCAGCGTGCCACGCCGAGACCCGTTCCTGAATTGCGGCTCCATTGGCCGGTCATCGGCGAATCGCCGGGATTGCCGAAGGCCAGGGTCTGATCCGCCTTGACTTTCAGGTTGCTATTGCTCAGGTACCACACGTTTCGACGCATCACCCCGACGGTTGCGAACCCGTCCCGGTTCCAGTCGCCGGAGACGGGGATATCTCCGGCGTTGCCCAGAAGAAATGTCCCGTGGACATTAGGTCGGATGTTGCTATTGGTCAGATAGAAGCGATTGCTCCCACGTTCGGACCGGGCCACGCCCAGGGTGTCACAACCATCCCCGTCCCAGTCACCCACAACCGCAGTATCGCCGGACGCACCGAAGTAGATCTGGCCGTCTGCCGGACCGTTGGAGTTGGAATTCTTGAGGAAAACCTTTCCCTTTCGGTAGACCCCCACGGTCTCGCGCCCGTCCCCATCCCAGTCACCGCAAATCGGCTGGTCCCCTGTTGCACCGAAGGCGAACGTGGGGAACGATGCGGACCCAGTCAGGGTTTTGCGTAACGTCCAGACTCCGTTGCGAAACATAGCGGGAGTCGCAATGCCGTCGCCGTCCCAGTCGCAGGAAAGGAACTGATCATCGGATGTACCCAGGGTTGTTCCCGCTACGGGTGTGGAGTTGAAGTAGAGGCTCGCTGTCTTGGGCGTGACGGTGATAGAAGCAGACGAGCTGCTTACGGAGTTGATCTTCACAGTCGTGCCTGCATGCGTTGTGAACGTTTGGCCGGCTTGCCAGGTGCTGTTCGTGTTGACGTAGCCGGCGAAGTCCCGGGTGTTGGGCGAGACGATCAGGGAGTTGACTGCCCAGCTGTTGGCAAGGTCTGCTTTGACGATCTTCACACCGCGGTTTCCCCCCGTTGCAGTCGCGGTGTCATACCCGACGGGCATTCTGAGCTCGAGATAGTAGGTTTCTCCGGAGATGTCCCGGAACTTCACTGCACGATTGGACGCACTGCCAGCCCAAGGGCGAAGGGTGTATGTCTTTGCCTGGGTCGGGGTCCCGGCATCGAGGATTTCGTCACCGCGCCCGAAAGCGCCTGAATCCCAGAAATAAGAATTGATCATGGGCAGGTTGTACTGGGCGTATCCCATTAGATCGGAGGTGTCGCCATACTCACGGGATGTGCAGGCCCCATCTGCCCACTTCCCGGAGGAATTGATCCAAATATCGGACCGTCCGTTGTTGCACTTAAGGCTGTTTGCATGCAGCAGACCGAGAACGTGGCCAAGCTCATGGGTGACTACGTTGTTGGTAAACCCTGAAGGCTTGGGCATAAGCACCGAGCCGCTCGTAGGCCCGCTGGTCCAGCCGCCGCCCAGGATGCCCCCGTACCCGCCGCTTCGCAGCTCCGTAGCCGGAACAAAGACCACCAGTGCTTCGTTCGCCTCTTCGTACCACCGGAGATCCTTCCTGATGGTATTCATCATCGCCCCGTAATCCTGACGGGAATTGGCAGTACTTTTAAGCGTCTTGGTTTCAACGATTGACATACCGAGCCGTCCATTGGACGCGGCCCGCCAGTACTCGTTGGCTTTTACGATGGAGTTTTTTGCCGCTGCCTGGTCAACACCGCCGCGGTTGTCGGTCAGGGTGGCGAAGACCAGGGTCACCTGGATGGTGCCACTGCGGGCCGCAGCCCCCAAGGTCGAGGCGCCGCCACTCTGAGAGCTGAAGCTCTGTGCCTGGCCGTGATCGTGGTCGTGCATGGCAGAGATGTCGGTCTCGACGGCCGAGCGTACTGTTCCGTCGGGATCCGTCACCATCGGCGTGTTGGGACCCGGCACAGGGAAGCCGCCGCCCACTACCGGATCAAAGCCCGGATCTTCTTCTGCTTCGGTGTGCTCCGCGTCCTGCTCTTCCGGTTCAGTTGCGGCTGGCGTCGGCTCGGCAGGCTCAGTCTGTATGGCATCCGGTGCAGTCAGCGGCGGCATCTCTTCCGGCACGGGCAATTCTTCGGGCGCCGGATCGGCGGGCAGTCCGCCGACGCCGGGCGTCGGGGCAACCGGCGACGGGGCGGTGGCAGGTACCGGGCTGGCGGAAGGCCCGGGAGTCAGATCACCATAACTCTGGGCGGGCAGCCCGCCGGCCGTCAATGCGGTAGCGAGCAGGGCCAATAGCGCGAGTTTTGCACGTTTCAATGGAAATCCTTGTGGAGCGAGCGAGCGAGACCTGGGACGCAGCAAGCAGCGCCCGTTGCTTGGGATCGGTTGATCCGCCGAGGCGGGACAATCCTATTGGAGTTATCGGCATGGACAGGCGCCGGGTTAGCGTTTGCGGCCGGATGTCCCAAATTTGTCAGCCCGGACGTCAGGAAAGTTAAGCTGGACATGCCATTTCTTCCCTCGATCAAAAGTGAACGGACCTATCTGACATGCGCGTCCATATTGCAACCGACCACGCAGGCCTGGAACTCAGCGCCCATCTGATTAAGCACCTCACGGACGGCGGCTACGAAGTAATTGACCACGGGCCGCGCGAATATGACGCCGAAGATGACTACCCGGCCTTCTGCATCAACGCCGCACAGGCCGTGGCCGCCGACCAGGCTGCAGGCACGCAGGCGCTGGGTATTGTGCTGGGCGGTTCCGGAAACGGAGAGCAGATTGCCGCCAACAAGGTCCGGGGTATCCGGGCGGCGCTGGCCTGGAACCTGGACACCGCGAAACTGGCCCGCCAGCACAACGATGCCAACGTTGTGGCCGTCGGCGGCCGCCAGCACAGCGTGGAGGAGGCAACCCGGATCATTGATGCCTTCCTGGCCGAACCCTTCAGCGGTGCGGAGCGCCATATCCGGCGGATCGGGCAGATTGCGGACTACGAGACCAGCGGCACCGTGGCCTGATGCCCGAGGGCCATTCCATCCACCGGCTCGCCCGGCAGTTTTCTTCCGTATTTGCCGGCAGCCGGCTGGCGGTGACCAGCCCGCAGGGCAGGTTCAGTTCCGGTGCCGCCAGGCTGGACGGGCAGGTCCTTGAAGGCGCCGAAGCCCACGGCAAGCAGCTGTTCCTGCGTTTCGACAATGACCTGTACCTGCGGATCCACCTTGGCCTCTATGGCGCCTTCGACTTCGGCGGGGATGAAACCTTCGCCGGTGCTTCCAGCATCGGCGCGCCGCGGCGGGTGGGGGAGCGGGAGATAGCCGGCGACGGCGCCGCAGAGGACACCGCGTACGCAGGGCCGCCGCCGCCCCGGGGAGCGGTGCGGGTCCGGCTGGTGTCCGACCACGGGTGGGCAGATCTGCGGGGCCCGACGGCGTGCGAAGTCATCACGGAACCGGAACGGGCGGCGGTGCTCGCCCGTCTGGGGCCCGACCCCCTCGCCGCAAATGCCGCGGAAGGCGACGGCGGCCGGGAGTTCTCGGAACGGCTCCGCAGCAAGGGCTCACCAGTGGGCCTGCTGCTGATGAACCAGGAAGTACTTGCCGGCGTCGGCAACGTCTACCGGGCTGAAGTACTTTTCCGCCGGCGCATCTCCCCTTGGCGGCTCGGCCGGGATATCAGCGAGGCGGAGGCGGCCGAGGTGTGGGCGGAGACTGTAACGCTGATGAATGACGGAGTCCGGCAGGGACGGATTATCACCACCGAGCCGCAGGACCGTGAGGACGCCGGCGAACCGGTTCCCGTGTCCGAGGCGCACTACGTCTACAAGCGGACGGGGCTGCCGTGCCGCCGCTGCGGCACCGCTGTCGCCGGCACTGAAATGGGGGCCCGGAAACTTTACTGGTGCCCCACCTGCCAGGCCCGCTGAGTCGCGCAAATCAGTCGCCCACTGACCGGGCCAGCCTCACGGCCGCGGAGGTATATCCGCGGCCGTGTTTGAAGGTACGTCCGCACCGAAAAACAAAAAGGACCTTTCGCTGTGCGAAAGGCCCTTCTATTGTGGAGGGGATGACGGGAATCGAACCCGCGTAATCAGTTTGGAAGACTGAGGCTCTACCATTGAGCTACATCCCCGGCGCCGTAAGGCAGGTTTTACCTTAGCATGGGAAAACCTGCTGTGAGTAATCGGCCCGCAACCGGCCCCCTGCCGGCTGCGGATCACGTCGGTCAGCCCTGAAATTCGTCATACCCGCCGCCGGGCAGGTAGGCTGTCAGGTGCACTGACGGGGTGTAGCTCAGCTTGGAAGAGCGCCTGCTTTGGGAGCAGGAAGTCGCAGGTTCAAATCCTGTCACCCCGACTCTGTATAACCATGGTGCAGACCAACCCCAGAACCCTCAGGAGAACTTACGCTGTGAAGAGCGCCGTAGAAAACCTCACACCCACGCGGGTAAAGCTCAACGTTGAAGTTCCGTTCGAGGAACTGAAGCCGAGCATCGACGAGGCCTACAAGACCATCGCCACCCAGGTGCAGGTCCCGGGCTTCCGCAAGGGCAAGGTTCCCAACCGCATCATCGACCAGCGCGTTGGACGCGGCTATGTTCTCGAAACGGCCATCAATGACGGACTGAACGGCTTCTACCAGGAAGCAGTCCGCGAGACCGGCATCAGCCCCATGAGCCGCCCCGAGGTCGAAATCACCGAAGTTCCGGACCCCGCCTCGGATGAAGGCCAGCTGCTCTTCACCGTTGAGCTGGATGTCCGCCCGGAAATCGAGCTGCCGGACTACGCAGGCCTCGAGGTCACCGTTGAGCCCGCAGAAGCTTCCGACGCCGACGTCGAGAAGGCCCTGGAAGAACTGCGCAGCCGCTTCGGCACGCTGAAGGCTGTTGACCGCCCCGCAGTAGCCGATGACTTCCTGACCATGGACCTCGTGGCCAAGGTTGACGGCGAAGAAGTGGATTCCGCTGCGGACCTGTCCTACCAGGTGGGCGCCGGCACCATGCTCGAGGGCATGGATGAAGCCGTCACCGGCCTGAGCAGCGGCGAATCCGCTACCTTCAACACCAAGCTGGCCGGCGGCGAGCACGCCGGTGCCGACGCTGAGGTCACCGTGACCATCAAGGCCGTCAAGGAGCGCGAGCTCCCCGAGGCCAACGATGATTTCGCCCAGCTCGCCAGCGAGTTCGACACCATCGGTGAACTGCGCGAGGACCTGACCAAGCGTGCAGCCGAATCCAAGCTGATGGAGCAGGGCGTTGAAGCCCGCGACAAGGTGCTGGAGAAGCTTCTGGAGCTCGTTGAGGTTCCGGTTCCGGAATCCGTCATTGAAGAGCAGCTTGAGCAGCACTTCAACTCCGAAAGCGCCCACACTGCCGGTGAAGACCACGACACGGAAGAACACCGTGCCGAGGTCCGCGCCAACACGGAGGCCGCCTTCAAGAACGAAATCATCCTCGACGCGGTAGCGGAGAAGGAAGAAGTAGGCGTCAACCAGAGCGAACTGATTGACTACATCGTCTCCACCGCCGGCCAGTACGGCATGGACCCGAACCAGTTCGCCCAGCTGATCGACCAGAGCGGCCAGGTCCCGATGATGGTTGGCGAAGTACGCCGCCGCAAGGCCCTCGCCAAGGTGCTGGAGCTCGCCAAGGTCACCGACACCACCGGTGCCGAGATTGACCTGAGCGAATTCGTCCGTCCCGCCGGTGAAGAAGCCGAAGCAGGCGACGTCGAAGAGCAGCAGACCGAAGACAAGGCCTAGCCTGTCCCGTCCTTCCCTGTTCCGCAGGGAAGGCCAGCCGCGCCGCCGGTCCGAAAGGGCCGGCGGCGCGGTGCGTTAAGCGTCGGCACCGGGGACCATCCTTGGCGGGAAGCGTGTGATCTGCATCGTGCGCCGTCAGCGAACAGCCCGCTAAACGGCAGCCCGGCGGGGCGTGGACAGGCTAGTGTCCTAGAAGAGACAACCGGCAGGAGCAACTGGCACGGCCAGCATCTGATTCCTGCCAGAGCGAGAGGTCACTCAGTATGGCAACTGCACCGAATACCCCCACCATGGCTACGGTGGACCCGGCCGGCCGGGACGACTACATCTACAACCGCCTGCTCAAAGAGCGGATCATCTGGTTGGGCTCGGAAGTCCGGGACGAGAATGCCAACGCGATCTGCTCCCAGCTTCTGCTGCTCTCCGCGGAAGATCCTGAGAAGGACATCTACCTCTACATCAACTCTCCCGGCGGTTCCGTGACTGCCGGCATGGCTATCTACGACACCATGCAGTTCATCCCGAACGATGTTGTGACCGTGGCTACCGGCCTGGCCGCTTCCATGGGCCAGTTCCTGCTCTCTTCGGGTACCAAGGGCAAGCGTTACGCAACCCCGCACGCCCGCATCCTGATGCACCAGCCCAGCGGCGGCATCGGCGGCACCGCCTCGGACATCAAGATCCAGGCCGAGCTGATCCTGAACATGAAGCGCGTTATGGCCGAGCTGACCGCTGAGCAGACCGGCCAGAGCGTTGAAACCATCCTTCGGGACAATGACCGCGACAAGTGGTTCACCGCGCAGGAGGCCCTGGAATACGGCTTCTTCGACAAGATCTCCGCCCACGCCGGCGGCGTCACAGGCGGCGGCGGAACCAACCAGGACCAGGCAGAGGGCAAGGACGAGGACTAAGGTCCCGGACCCCGCCCCTCCATTTGCAGACTTCAGGAGTAATTCATGAACCATAATTTCGGCACCGCCGGCTCCGCCGCAGCACCGCAGATGCCCACCAGCCGCTACGTCCTGCCGCAGTTCGAAGAGCGTACGCCCTACGGCTTCAAGCGCCAGGATCCGTACACCAAGCTGTTCGAAGACCGCATCATCTTCCTCGGCGTGCAGGTGGATGACGCGTCCGCTGATGACATCATGGCCCAGCTGCTGGTGCTTGAGTCCACTGACCCGGACCGCGACATCACCCTGTACATCAACTCCCCGGGCGGTTCGTTCACGGCCATGACGGCCATCTACGACACCATGCAGTACATCCGCCCGGAAATCCAGACCGTTTGCCTCGGACAGGCTGCCAGCGCCGCAGCCGTCCTGCTGGCCGCAGGCACGCCGGGCAAGCGCCTGGCACTGCCCAACGCCCGTGTGCTGATCCACCAGCCGTCGCTCTCCGGCGGACAGGGTGGACAGGCTTCCGACCTGGAAATCCAGGCCGCTGAAGTCATGCGCATGCGCACCTGGCTGGAAGACACGCTGGCCCTGCACTCAAACCGCACGTCGGAGCAGGTCAACACGGACATTGAGCGGGACAAGATCCTCACCGCAGATGCAGCCCTGGAGTACGGGCTCATCGACCAGGTGCTGGATTCCCGCAAGATCAAGACTCCGGCCATC
Source organism: Arthrobacter sp. Y3225209 (assembly GCF_059090685.1). Classification (NCBI taxonomy): domain Bacteria; kingdom Bacillati; phylum Actinomycetota; class Actinomycetes; order Micrococcales; family Micrococcaceae; genus Arthrobacter; species Arthrobacter sp. Y3225209. Next base: position 5,395 of record NZ_JBNHFW010000016.1, on the reverse strand, counting down.
AACAAAATGTAATAGAAGCAGCTGGCAACAGACGGCCCGTGGTGCGTAATTCGGCACCACGGGCTCTCTGGTTGCTGAATAGCTCCGGCAAGTGTCCTAGAGTGGAACATGGTTGACTGCGCCTGGCCGGTAAACCGTATTTTTGATGGACCATCTAAGGGGACTGAACTATGGCTCGCATTGGTGAGAGCACGGATCTGCTCAAGTGCTCTTTTTGCGGAAAGAGCCAGAAGCAGGTACGCAAGCTCATTGCCGGTCCCGGCGTATACATCTGCGACGAGTGCATTGATCTCTGCAACGAGATCATCGAAGAGGAACTCTCGGAGGTTGCTGATCTGGGCACTTTCGAGCTGCCCAAGCCGCGGGAGATCTTCGACGCGCTGCAGGAGTACGTCATTGGCCAGGAGCCCGCGAAGCGGTCCCTCGCCGTGGCCGTGTACAACCACTACAAGCGCATCCAGGCAGGCCATGCCACCCGCGCCACCGGGAACCTCTCAGACGCCGTCGCCGGCGACGAGGTGGAAATCGGCAAGTCCAACATCCTCCTGATCGGCCCCACCGGCTGCGGCAAGACCTACCTCGCCCAGACCCTGGCACGGCGCCTGAACGTACCGTTCGCCGTCGCCGACGCCACCGCCCTGACGGAAGCGGGCTACGTCGGCGAGGACGTGGAGAACATCCTGCTTAAGCTCATTCAGGCCGCCGACTACGACGTCAAGAAGGCTGAGCAGGGCATCATCTACATTGACGAAATCGACAAGATTTCGCGCAAGAGCGAGAACCCCTCGATCACCCGTGATGTCTCCGGCGAGGGTGTGCAGCAGGCACTGCTGAAGATCCTGGAAGGCACGGTCGCCTCGGTACCGCCGCAGGGCGGCCGCAAGCACCCGCACCAGGAGTTCATTCAGATCGACACCACGAACGTGCTCTTCATCGTGGCCGGCGCCTTCGCCGGGCTCGAGGAGATCATCGGTTCACGGTCCGGACGCAAGGGTATCGGGTTCGGCGCACCGCTGAACGAAACCACCAAGGGTACCGATTCCTACGCCGAAGTGATGCCGGAGGACCTGCTGAAGTTCGGCCTCATCCCCGAATTCATCGGCCGCCTGCCCGTCATCACCACCGTGTCCAACCTGGACCGGACCGCCCTGATCCGGATCCTCACCGAGCCCAAGAACGCTCTGGTCAAGCAGTTCCAGAAAATGTTCCAGCTGGACGGTGTGGAACTGACCTTCGAGCAGGGTGCCCTCGACGCCATTGCGGACCAGGCCCTGGCCCGGGGAACCGGTGCCCGCGGACTGCGTGCCATCCTGGAGGAAGTCCTGCTGCCGGTGATGTTCGACCTGCCCAGCCGGGACGACGTCGCCACCGTAGTGATCACGGCAGACACCGTTGAGAACAAGAGCGAACCTACGCTGATCTCGCACGCCGTTGCCACCAAGCGCCGGAACAAATCAGCCTGATCCGCGGTTGTCATCCGGTACTGAGCGCGGCAGGCAAAGCCGCGGACTGCCATCAAAGGAGATTTCCATGAGCGTTACCGCTTCCGCGTCCACCGCAGATTTCTGGTTCGATCCGATGTGCCCCTTCGCCTGGGTCACCTCCCGCTGGATGGGCGAGGTGGAACAGGTCCGCGACGTGCGCACCAACTGGCACGTGATGAGCCTTGCCGTCCTCAACGAGGGACGCGACCTGCCGGCGGACTACCGGGAGCGGATGGACAAGGCCTGGGGTCCGGTACGCGTCATCATCGCTGCACAGGAGCTCCACGGCGATGAGTACGTCAAAAAGCTCTACGACGCCATGGGTTCCCGGATCCACGACGGCGGCAATGAGGACTTCCCCTCCGTAATCCGCGAGGCCCTTGAGGAGACGGGACTTCCCGCCGAGCTGGCACGCTATGCCGAGACTGACGAATATGACGCCCAGCTGCGTGCCTCGCATAAGGAAGGCATCGAGAAGGTCGGCGACGAGGTCGGAACCCCCATTGTTGCTTTCAACGGCACCGCATTCTTCGGGCCGGTCCTCACCCGCATCCCGCGCGGCGAGGAAGCAGGAACCATGTTTGACGGCGCCGTGATGCTCGCATCGAACCCGGCCTTCTTCGAACTTAAGCGCAGCCGCACCGAAAGCCCGCGCTTCGACTAATTCCCATCTGCTCCGGAATACGGGGCAGCTGAGCGGTGAGTATCCGCTGAGCACAGCAAAAGGGCCCGTCCGGAAAAGTCCGGACGGGCCCTTTGTGCGTGCCGCTACTCGGCCGGCGGTGCCAGCTCGACGTCGGAGACGCTGAGCTCACCCTCGCCGACCGCCAGGTTCAGCTCGCGCACGTTGCCTGCGGCCTTCAGATCAGCCTGTCCTGCCCGCAGACGTGCCACGGCGCCCTGCGGAGCGGTCACCGTGGCCTTGAGGACCTCGGTGCGCTGCTTGACCTTGGCTTCGGACTTTGCCTTGCGGATGCCGCCCAGTGCGGCGGCAACCGTGCCCAGGATCGCGGCATCGGCGTCGGCCACAGCGGCCGAAAGGCCGTCGACGTTCGGCCACGGCGCGCGGTGCACGGACCCGCTGCGCCACCAGCCCCAGACCTCTTCGGTGGCGAAGGGCAGGAACGGAGCGAACAGGCGCAGCAGTGAATCCAGGGTGGTTGCCAGGGTGGCCAGCACCGATGCCTGCTCGGCCTCGCCGGCGGCGCCGTAGGCGCGGTCCTTGATCAGCTCCACGTAGTCATCCGTGAAGGACCAGAAGAAGGACTCGGTCAGCTGCAGTGCCTTGGCGTAGTCGTAGCGTTCAAACGCGCTCGTAGCGGCCTGAACGACGTCGGTCAGCTGGGCGAGCAGGGACGTATCCAGCGCGTTGGTGATCACCGAGGTGTCATCCAGTGCCACGTTCGCCTCCGTCGCGCCCAGGTTCAGGACGAACTTGGACGCGTTGAGCAGCTTGATCGCCAGCCGGCGGCCGATCTTCATCTGCGCAATCTCGTAGGCGGTGTCCGCGCCGAGCTTGGCGGAGGCCGCCCAGTACCGCACGGCGTCGGAACCGTATTCATTAAGCACATCCGTGGGGACCACCACGTTGCCCTTGGACTTGGACATCTTCTTGCGGTCCGGGTCCAGGATCCAGCCGGAAATCGCGGCGTGCTTCCACGGAGCGGCCGCGTTCAGGGCATCGGCGCGCACCACGGAGGAGAACAGCCAGGTGCGGATGATGTCGTGGCCCTGCGGACGCAGGTCGAACGGGAAGACCTTGGCGAAGAGGTCCTCATCCACACTCCAGCCGCCGACAATCTGAGGGGTCAGGGAGGAAGTGGCCCAGGTGTCCAGGACGTCGGCATCGCCAATGAAGCCGCCCGGCTGGTTGCGCTGGGACTCTTCGTAGCCCGGGGCGGGTTCGGCGGCGGGATCCACCGGCAGGGACGCGGAATCCGGGAGGACCGGATTGTCGTAATCCGGGTTGCCCGCAGCGTCCAGCGGGTACCAGACCGGCACAGGAACACCGAAGAAGCGCTGGCGGGAGACCAGCCAGTCGCCGTTCAGGCCTTCGATCCAGTTCTCGTAGCGGGAGCGCATGAACGCGGGATGGAAATCGATCTCCCGGCCGCGGCGAATCAGGCGTTCGCGGCGTTCCTCATCGCGTCCGCCGTTGCGGATGTACCACTGGCGGCTGGTCACAACTTCGAGCGGCTTGTCACCCTTTTCGAAGAAGTTGACCGGGTGGGTGATCTTCTTGGGCTCGCCGTCGAGGTCTCCGCTTTCACGGAGCATTTCGACAACGGTTTCCTTGGCGCTGAAGACGGTCTTGGTGGCCAGGGCGGCGTAGTTTTCCTTCGCCGCATCTGTGGCGATCCACTCCGGGGTCTCGGCCAGGATGCGGCCGTCACGCCCGATGACGGCGCGGGTGGGCAGGTTCAGTTCCCGCCACCACGTGACGTCGGTCAGGTCGCCGAAGGTGCAGATCATGGCAATGCCGGAACCCTTGTCCGGCTTGGCCAGCGGATGCGCCTTAACCTCCACCTCGACGTCGAACAGCGGGGACTTTACGGTGGTGCCGAACAGGCGCTGGTACCGCTCGTCGTCGGGATGTGCCACGAGGGCCACGCAGGCCGGCAGCAGTTCCGGGCGGGTGGTTTCGATGTAGATCTTCTCGCCGTCGGGGGCGTGGAAGCTGATCCGGTGGTAGGCGCCGGGCTGCTCGCGGTCCTCGAGTTCGGCCTGGGCCACCGCGGTGCGGAAGGTGACGTCCCAGAGCGTGGGAGCCTCGGCCATGTAGGCGTCGCCGGCCCGCAGGTTCTCCAGGAACGCGCGCTGGCTGACGGCGCGGGAATGGTCATCAATGGTGCGGTAGGTGCGGTTCCAGTCCACGGACAGGCCCAGGGTGGAGAAGAGGTCCTCGAAGACCTTCTCATCCTCCACAGCCAGTTCCTCACACAGCTCAATGAAGTTGCGGCGGGAGACGACGTCGAAATCGCGCTGGTTCTTGGCAGCCTTGGCCGGGGGGCGGTAATCCGGGTCGTACGGCTTGGTGGGGTCGCAACGGACACCGTAGTAGTTCTGCACACGGCGTTCGGTGGGCAGGCCGTTGTCATCCCACCCCATCGGGTAGAAGACGTTCTTGCCGGTCATCCGCTGGTAGCGGGCCATAACGTCGGTCTGCGTGTAGGAGAACATGTGCCCCACGTGCAGGGAACCGGACGCCGTGGGCGGGGGAGTGTCGATGGAGTAGACCTGCTCCCGGACCGTGTCCGGATTAAACGCGTACGTTCCCTCCTCGCGCCAGCGGGCGCTCAGCTTGGACTCGAGCCCCTCAAGGGCGGGCTTGTCGGGGACGGATACGGTCTTGGGTGCGTTGTCGGGCGTGTCTGTGCCCGGGATATGTTCAGCCATGGTTTCCATTCTTCCATGCAGCGCTATGGTCTGAGGCACTGTCCGGGCACGGTTCGCCGGCAGTAGCATCCCGGTATGGCGTCCACGAGCGAATCCCCGTCATGGAATGTACGTATCCGGCGGATCTACGCACCTCCCGACGGCGGCTTCCGGGTTTTGGTGGACCGGCTCTGGCCGCGCGGGGTGTCCAGGGAAAGGGCCAGCCTGGATGAATGGCTGAAGGACCTGGCCCCCAGCACCGACCTGCGCAAATGGTTCGGTCACCGCGAGGAGCGCTGGGAAGAGTTCGTCCAGCGGTACCGGGGCGAGCTGGAGCAGAATCCCGAGGTGGCGGACTTCAGTCTCGAGTGCCGGTCCCGGCCGGACACAGTGCTGCTGTTCGGGGCGCGGAATGAGAAGGAGAACGAGGCGGTGGTCCTGCGCGACTATCTGCTCTCCGGGCCTGCACCCGGGGCGTAGGGTTCCCGGGGCGCGGGTGTGGCGGGGTGCGGCGGGGTGGTGCCGGGTGCCCGGCG
>NZ_JBNHFW010000015.1:0-88604 GCF_059090685.1 Arthrobacter sp. Y3225209 | reverse complement strand
CATGCTGCGCCTGGCCGGCCGGCTGCGGCCCGGGCATCCCGCCGTCGTCGAACTGCTGCGGACCGTTCCCAAACCCACGCGCCCGGTAGCCCTGGGAGTCACTGCCGCAGCGCTGGGTGTGGGCGAACTACCGCTCGCCCGTCTGTGCTGCTACGACGACGCCCAGTCCGTGGTGGCCGCCGCCCTGAAACTTCTGCCGATTGATCCGATGGACGCGACCGCTTGGATTCTGGCCGCTGCGGAGGAGATTGACGCCGTCGCACAGGAGTCCCTGCGGGTGCAGACCCCCGAGGAGATTCCCGCGCTCAGTGCCCCCTGGATGGAGCACTGGGCCGAAGACCACACCACCAGAACAAGGAGACTGTTCGTTGCCTGAAAACCTGACCCAAGAGACCATCCCCGCCGCAGCCGCGTCCACCCGGTCGCTGCGCCTGGGCGTTGCCGGGCCGGTGGGAACCGGCAAGAGTTCACTGATCGCCACCATCTGCCGTGCCATGTCGGAGGAACTGCAGATAGGCGTGATCACCAATGACATCTACACCGATGAGGACGCCCGCTTCCTGCGCTCGGCCGGCGTACTGCCGGAGGAACGGATCCGAGCGGTGGAAACCGGGGCCTGCCCGCACACCGCCATTCGCGATGACGTCACCGCCAACCTGTTGGCCGTGGAGGACCTGGAATCCGATTTCGCCCCGCTGGACCTGGTGCTGGTGGAAAGCGGCGGCGACAACCTGACCGCCACGTTCTCCCCCGCACTGGTGGATGCACAGATCTTTGTGCTGGATGTGGCCGGCGGCGGGGACGTGGCCCGCAAGGGCGGCCCCGGCATTGCCCGCGCCGATCTGCTGGTCATCAACAAGATTGACCTGGCGCCGTACGTGGACGTGGACGTGGAGCAGATGCTCGCCGACGCCGTTGACGCCAGGGAAGGCGGCCCGGTGCTGGCACTGTCCCGCAAGCAGCAGGACACCGTGGACCGGCTCAGCGCCTGGGTCCGGGAGATGGTGGCCAAGCACCGCGCGGGCAGCCACACCCCGCAGGATCCAGGCCCCATGGCGCCGCATTTCCACGCCGATGAAGACGGCGGCTACATCCATACCCATGACGACGCCGAAGGTGCCGACGCTGTCCGCCACCAGCACTGAGACCCGCAGGGCGGCAGAGGCCGCGGCTCCCGATACCGCCGACCGGCTCCCTGCCCCGCCCCGGCCCACCCGGATTGCCGTCGAGGCATCCGGCGACGGGGCGCGCTTCGCATTGCTGGACCAGGGCCTCTATTTGGCGCCCCGGCCGGTAGCCGGCGGTTCGGCACCGGGGCAGCGGCACCTGCGCGTGGCCCTGATCGGCATCCACATGATGCTGCTGGGCGGCGACGATGTGCGGATCGAGATTGCAGTGGGTGCCGGTGTCACGTTGGAGGTGATCGAGCCTGCCGGGATGGTGGCGTACGACGCCGAGGGCCGGCAGTCCCGCTGGTGCCTGGACGCGGTGCTCGGCGAGGGAGCCGTGCTGATCTGGGAGGGTGCCGCCTTTGTGGCAGCGGAAGGGTCCAACGTGCTGCGTGAAACCCGGGTACGGATGGGCCCGGGGGCGCGGTTCCTGCTCCGGGAGACCCTGGTACTGGGCCGTTCCGGGGACGCTGCCGGTCCGCTGCGCAGCATCACCCGGCTGTCCGGCCCGGAGACCGACTACCTCTACGAGGATCTGGACCTGCACGGAATGCGGCACCGCGCCGTCGGCATCCTGGGCGGCTCCAAGGTGATGGGCAGTGTGACGGCGGCCGGCTGGCGGCCGGAACCGCTGAGCGAAGAGTGCGCCGGAACATCGGCGCCGGGCGCCCGGAGGTTCGAGCTGGCGCAGCCCGGTGCGGTGACACGCGTCCTGACCGGGACTGCGCACGCGGCAGACCGCCTGCTCGAACCGGTGTACGCGCAGTGGAAGGCCGGGCTGCTGGCCGGGACGAACCGGAACCCTTAGTGGGAGGCGGCCAAAGCCATGAAAGAATCTGCACATGTTGAGCAACCGGTACCCGATCCGACAGGTGAGGGAACATCCGCTGGAACCACTGGAGAGGAAAACGTGGCCTGCCACCCTGCCTCCGGTGGCCCAGCTGCTGGATTCGGGGCTCGACCTTGCCCCCGCCACCGTGTTTGTGGGTGAGAACGGCAGCGGAAAATCCACCCTCGTGGAAGCCGTTGCCCTTGCCTTCGGGCTCTCCCCCGAGGGCGGATCCACCGGAGCCCGGCACACTACCCGGTCCACGGAATCGGTGCTGAGTGAACACCTGCAGCTGGTCCGCAACCCCGGCGGCACCAAACGGGGATACTTCCTGCGAGCGGAAACCATGCACGGCTTCTTCACCTATCTGGAGCAGAACCCGTCAACCTCGCGGATGGACACCGAGTTCCATTCCCTCTCCCACGGGGAATCCTTCCTGTCCCTGGCCGTGGACCGGTTTCGCGGTCCCGGCCTGTGGGTGCTGGACGAGCCGGAATCCGCGCTCTCCTTCTCCGGCTGCCTGGCACTGCTGGGATTGCTGAAGGACCTGGTGGCCGACGGCCGGTCCCAGGTGCTGCTTTCGACCCACTCCCCGCTGCTCGCGGCGCTCCCCGGGGCGCGCATCCTGGAACTGGGGCCGTGGGGTTTCCGCGAAAAGCAGTGGGAGGACCTGGACCTGGTCAGCAGTTGGCAAGGCTTCTTTGACGCTCCCGAGCGGTACCTGCGCAGGCTCTGAAGCACGCCCGCGGCCCCGCCCGAGGAAGGCGGCTGCCTGCTCAGCCGGTTTCGGCAGCCGTTCCCGCAGTGCCGTTCCGTTCACCTGCGACCTTCCAGAAGGCATACGCGCCAATCCACGCCGCCGCAAACAACCCCACCACGGCAAACCCGAAGTATTCCAGGTCCAGGTTCCCCAGCCAGGCCACCGGCCCCGAGGTCAAAGCCAGGGTTTCCGTCAGCAGACCACCCAGCACGACCAGGCCGACACCAAACGCGGCCAGCACCGACACAGCCGTGATCACCAGGTTGTAAAACACCTTGCGCTGCGGGGAGTCGAACGCCCACCGGTACACCCGGCTCATGAGAATCCCGTCCAGGGAATCGAAGAGCACCATGCCCGCGGTGAACAGCAGCGGCAGCACCATCACCGCCTGCCACGGCAGCAGGACAACGGCGCCGCCAGCCACCACAAACAGGCCAATGGTCGTGGCCGTATCCAGCCCGAGGCCAAACAGGAATCCCAGCGGGTAGAGCTTCCAAGCCTTATCCACGCGCCGGGACACCGGTGCCAGCAGGCGGGCCATCAACCCGCGCTGGTCCAGCGCACGTTCAAGCTCATCCTCGCTGTAACCGCCGGACCGCAGCTTCCGGTAGGCGCGGACGATTCCGCGCAGGGCCAGCAGGTTAATGGCACCGATCAACAGCAGGAACGAGCCGGACACCGCCGGCCCCCACACGCCGGCCACCTGCTTCAGCACCGATCCGTCGTCGGATAGCTGACCGGCCAGGGCGTTCACGCCGGCGGCCAACAGCGCTACCGCCACCAGCACCACCGTGGAATGCCCCAGGGCAAACCAGAAACCGGTGGTGACCGGGGCTTTTCCGCCGGCGGCAAGTTTGCGGCTGGTGTTGTCGATGGCGGCAATATGGTCCGCGTCGAAGGCGTGGCGTACACCCAGCAGGTACGCGGTCAGCGCGAGGCCGACGCCGAAGCCGGCCCCGCCGGCAGCGGTGTAGTCATGCGGCAACACCTGCAGGGCAAATCCGCCCCATCCCAGCAGGTGCAGGGCCAGGATGCCCAGCCCCATACCCCAGAGGGCTCTGCCGCCCCGGTTGTGGACGCCGGAAACGGCGGAAGGAGCTGCGGGACGTGCGGCTGCGGGCGAGGAACCGATCATGCGGGCCAACCATTCAGACGGGAACAGATTCTGCGCCCGAGCCTAGGGCGGGCAGGTTTCCGCAACGTTACGGTGAACCCGTGTTACGCCTTCCCCGGGTGTGCCCGCGACGCCGTCGCCGGGTTCAACGACGACGGCGCCGGGCAGCCGGGTTCGACGACCGCGCCGGGCAGCCGGCCGGGTTTTACGGACAGCGGATCCATGCCGATTGGTCGGTTTCCAACCGGCCCTCAATCCCGGGTTCGCTGGCCAGGATCAGTGTCCCGTCCGGCAGCTGGACGGGTTCGGACCCGAGGTTCAGTACACAGATCAGCTCCCCGCGCCGAAACGCCAAAACCTCGGGCCCCGCATCCAGCCAATGGATCTCGGATCCCGGATCGGTGGCCAGGAACCCGCGCCGCACCGCACCGGCCTGCCGGTAGAGCGCCAGGAAGGACCCGGCGTCGCCCTCCTGCGCCGAGGCGGCATATTTCCCCCAGTACTCAGGCTGCGGCAGCCACGGTTTTCCTGTGCTGAACCCGTAGCCCGGCGCGTCACCGTCCCAGGGCAGGGGAACGCGGCAGCCGTCCCTGCCTTTTTCCAGGCCGCCGGTCCGCTCGAAGATCGGGTCCTGCAGGGCAGCAGCCGGCAGATCGGTCACTTCGGGCAGGCCCAGTTCCTCGCCCTGATACAGGTATGCAGCGCCGGGCAGCGCATAGGTCAGCAGGAGGGACGCCCGTGCCCGGCGTTCCCCGACGGCGTCGTCCGGAACCGGATCCGCGCCGTCGTCCGCCAGCCAGCGGAGCAGGTCCGTCCCGGCGGGCAGCCCGTACCGGGTGCGGTGCCGGACCACGTCATGGTTGGAGAGCACCCAGGAGGTGGCGGCGCCCACGGAGGCAACCCCGGCGAGCGCGGCGTCGATGACCCGGCGGAGTTCGCCTGCCTCCCACGGGCTGCGCAGATAGAAGAAGTTGAAGGCCTGGTCCAGCTCATCCTGCCGCACGTACAGCGGCAGGCGGTCCAGGCTGACCCCCGCTTCGGCCACTGCCAGCCGCGGCGGGTCATACTCGTCCAGGACCCTGCGCCACTGCCGGTAGACCTCGTGCACGTCCTCCCGGTCCCAGAAAGGGTGGTTGTCCCCTTCCGGGGGCGAGAGCAGCGGCGCAATGTCGGCTCCGTAGGTGTTGCGCAGCGGCAGTTCGAGATCCTTCATCAGGCCGTGGGCCACGTCAATGCGGAACCCGTCCACGCCCAGATCGGACCAGAAACGCAGCGTACGTTCAAAGTCGGCCCGCACCTCGGGGTGCCGCCAGTTAAAGTCCGGCTGCTCCTTGGAGAAGATGTGCATGTACCACTGGCCGTCCGGCACGCGTTCCCAGGCCGGGCCGCCGAACTTGGACTGCCAGTCCGACGGCGGGAGCTCACCGTTTTCACCCAGCCCGTCACGGAAGATGAACTTCTCCCGTTCCGGTGACCCCGGCCCGGCAGCCAGCGCAGCCTGGAAGTCCGGATGCCGGTCCGAGCAGTGGTTGGGCACAATGTCCACGATCATCCGGATGCTGCGTGCGTGGGCGGCGTCGAGCAGTTCCCGGAACTGCGTGAGCGTCCCGTACATGGGGTCAACGTCCCGGTAGTTGCTGACGTCGTAGCCGCCGTCGGCCTGCGGCGACGGGAAGAACGGGGTCAGCCACAGGGCGTCCACCCCCAGCGAGGCGAGGTAGTCCAGGCGGGCGGTGATGCCCGGAAGGTCCCCAATGCCGTCGCCATTGCTGTCCGCAAAGCTGCGCACATACACCTCGTAAATCACGGCGTCCCGCCACCACTGAGTCCTGCTGTTGTCCATGTACTGCTCCTATCCTGTACTGCGCTAATCCCTGTACTGCGCCTTATCCCTTTACCGCGCCGGCCGTCATGCCTGAGACCACAGATTTGCGGAACACCAGCACCAGGATGGCGATGGGCAGGATGGCTATCACGGAGGCGGCGAAAATGGTGCCGTACGGTATGTCGAATTCCGACCCGAAGAGGGCAATGCCCACCGGGACCGTACGGAAGCTGTCTTCCGAGTTGAACGTCATGGCCATGAGGAATTCGGTAAAGCTGGCCGTGAAGGTGAAGATGCCGGCCGTGAACAGGCCCGGACGGGCGGCCGGCAGGATGATCGAGAGCACCGTCCGGGTGCTGGAGGCCCCGTCCATCCGAGCAGATTCCTCCAGCTCGAAGGGCAGGTCCTTGAGGTAGTTGCGCATGATCCACACCGCAAACGGCAGGTTGAAGGCGATGTAGGGCAGGATCAGGCCGTGGTAGCTGTTCAGCATGCCCAGGCTGCGCTCCAGCAGGTACAGCGGGGTCAGTACCGCGATGGTCGGGAACACCGAGATCACCAGCAGCCCCACCAGCAGCGGCGCCTTGCCGCGCACCGGCATCCGGGCCAGGGCGTAGCCGGAGAACAGCGCCAGGGCCAGGACGACGGCGGTGGTGACACTGGCGATCAGGACACTGTTGAGCATGTAGGTGGAGAAGGAGTACTGCCCGAAGGCCTCGCGGTAATGGTCCAGGGTGGGGTTCTGCGGCAGGATGCTCGGCGGCAGGGCCCCCAGTTCCCCGGTGGGCTTGAAGGAGCTGGCGAAGAGCCAGTAGATAGGCAGGGCCGTGAGCAGGGCGATCACCACGGCGCTGATGTTGATGGTGTTGACGTACTTGCGCCATCCTTTGCGGGTGCGGTTCCTCATGGCTTTTCCTCACTGACCTGGGAGCGGAAGGCTTTGAGCGAGAGCAGGCAGGCAAACAGCACCAGTGCTCCGGTGGTGACGGCAATGGCGGCGCCGGCACCGAGGTTCAGGCTTTGGAACATCACCTTCCACCCCAGCAGGGCCAGGGATTCCGTGGAGGTTCCCGGCCCGCCGCCGGTGAGCACAAACGGCAGGTCAAAAACGCCGAAGGCCTGCAGGACACGGAACAGGACGGCGATGGCGAGCGTGCCGGTGAGCTGCGGAAGGGTTACCCGCCAGAACGTCTGCCAGGCGTTGGCCCCGTCCAGTTCGGCTGCCTCGTAGAGGTCATTGGGAATGACCACGAGCCCGGCCAGCACAATGATGGCGACAAACGGTGTGGTCTTCCAGATGTCTGCCACCATCATGGCGGTGATGGCCGACGCCGGTTCGCCCAGGATCACCGGGTCGGCACCGAAGAGGCCCAGGAACCAGGAGATGGCACCGTAGGAGGCGTTGTACATGTAGGACCAGAGCTGGGCGGAGATCACGGTAATCATGGCCCACGGGATCAGCAGCAGCGCCATCATCCAGCCGCGCCAGTTGGCCAGCCGTTCCAGCACCAGGGCCACGAGGGTGCCCAGCACCAGTTCGATGACCACGGTGACCACGGTGTAGAACACCGTAAAGAGTGCGGCGTGCGCCCACCGCGGGCTGGAGAACAGGGCAATGTAGTTATCCGCGGAGAAGCCGGTCAGCTCAAACCCGGAATAGCCCAGCTCCACCTTGGAGAAGCTCATCACCACCGAGAAGGCGATGGGAAACAGGGTGATCAGCCCTACGACCACCAGGGTGGGGGTCAGGTAGATCCAGCCGGTGCGGGCAGCAGAGCTGCTCAGCCCGCGGCGCCGCCGCTTGGGTGCCGGTGGCTGCGGGGTGGAGGGTTTCAGGGGCGTGGTAACGGCCATCAGAGGCTCCTGCCTTCCAGGGCGGACCGGATTCCGTTGCGCGCGGCTTCGAGGCCGGCGCCGGTATCCGTGGTTCCGGCAAGGATGCCGTTGACCTGTCCGTAGATGGACTGGGAAATCTGCGGGTAATAGGGCGACGCCGTGGGACGCGCCACCAGGTCATTGCCGGCGCTGGCCACAATCACCGGGGACAGTGCCTGCACGTCAGCGGCCTCCCGGACAGCGTCCAGTGTAGGGATAGTGGATGAACGCTTGGCCAGGTCCGTCTGGGTTTCGGCGCTGGTGAGCCATTTCAGGAAGGTCAGCGAGGCACCGAGCTGTTCGGTATGCGGATTTACGTACACGTTCCAGCCGCCCACGGACGCGGCGTTGGTATCCCCGTCACCGAACGCGGGCATGGAGGTGACGCCCACCTTCCCGGCGATGCCTGAGGTTTCCTCATTCTCCGCGGTGGCGTAGGCGTAGGCCCAGTTGCGCATAAAGGCGGCGTCACCGTTGGTGAAGGTCTGCAGCGACTGCGGTTCCTGGTAGGTGGGCACACCGCGGGGGCTCGTCCCGTCCGCCACAAGGCCGCGCATAAACTCCACGGCTTCGGTGGCTTCGGGAGAATCAATCAGCCCTTCGGAGAGGTCCTCGTTGACCAGGGACCCGCCGGCCGAGGCCACGAACTCGTTGGTCACGGCGGTCAGTCCCTCGTAGGAGGCGCCCTGCCAGGTGATGCCTTCGGCAACCTCGCCTGCGTCCTGCAGCGTCCGGGCCTGCTCGGCCACCTCCTGCCAGGTGCCGGGCACCGGCAGCCCGTGTTTCTCCAGCAGGTCCTTGCGGTAATACAGGAAGGACTGGTCCAGGGTCAGCGGAATTCCAAACACCTGGTCTTCGAAGGTGGCTCCCTCCACTACCGCGGGATCGAAGCCGTCGAAGTAGTCCTCGGGGAGGTACCGGTCCACCGGCAGCGCCAGCCCGTTATCCGCCAGCTGGGCCGCCCACGCGACATCGCCGTTGTAGATGTCCGGAGTGGAGGCACCTCCCATGATCTGGGTAGCCAGGCTGGCCCGGTTGGTATCCACGTTGGTGGGCGCGCTAATGACCTCAATGTCGATGTTTGGGTGCTCTGCTTCGAACTCCTCCACCAGCCAGACCCGAGCATCATCGGCGCGGTTTCCAAAGGGAGCCGCCTGCCAGGTGAGGGTCACGGGAGAGGTAGGTTCCTCGGCGCTCTGCCCGGCAGCCGGGTCTTCCTCACCGGGTGAACCGCAGGCAGCGGTGGCCAGCAGCAGGCCGGCAGTACCCAGCACTGCGGTGGTCCGCAGTTGGTGTGCAAGTGGATGCTTCACTCGTTTCCCCATTCGTTGCGCAAGTGTTTGCGTTGAACAACCCCGGGTCAACACGCGGATTATGCCCTATCCACGCCGATCGGAGCTTGCCCGTCAACGTAGCATGCCCGCAACCGAGGAATAAAGGGAGGAAATAACGCAAACGCTTGCGAGTTCGCTAGGCTTACCGGCGTGACAGTTCCCCGCCGCCCCGCCACCATGGCCGACGTTGCCGCCCGCGCTCAGGTTGCCCTCTCCACCGTTTCCCGGGCACTCAACGGCCGCCCCGGGGTGTCCCCGGCCCAGGCCGAACGGATCCGCGCCGTGGCGCGCGAACTGCACTATGCCGTCTCCCCCGCCGCCTCCGGCCTGGTGACGGGGCGCTCCGGCGCCGTCGGCGTGCTGCTGCCGCACATTGACCAGTGGTTCCATTCCACGGCCCTGGCCGGGCTGGAAGATGCCCTGCGCGGGAGCGGCCTGGACGTGCTGCTGTACCGCGCCGAGAGTGCCGCCGACAGGGCGGCGTTTTTCCAGAGCCTGCCGTTCCGCCGCCGGGTGGACGCCCTGGTGGTGATTGCCGTGTCGCTGACGGCGGAGGAAAGCTCCGCACTTTCCGGCCACGGGGTCCCGGTGGTGGCCGTCAGCAGCCGGATCCCCGGGGCCCCGTTTGTCGGGATTGACGACGGCGCCGGCGCTGCGGGCGCCGTCCGGCACCTGACCAATCTGGGGCACCGGCGCATCGCGGTGATCCGTTCCACCAACGCCACCGGATCCTTTGGCTCGGCGTCCACCAGCAGGTTTGCCGGATTCCGGCAGGCCATGGAGGAACGGAAGCTGCCCGTGCCGCCGGAGTACGTGGTCTCGGCACCGTGGGGCATGGAAGGCGGCAGCGAGGCCATGGCCGCGCTGCTCAGTTCCGCCGACATTCCCACCGCGGTTTTCACCGAGTCGGACGAGGTGGCCATCGGCGCCCTGCGCACGCTGCGCCGCTCCAACCTCGTCGCGGGCAGGGACATCTCGGTGATGGGCTTTGACAATCACAGCATGGCGGACCTGATGGATCTCTCCACCGTTGCCCAACCGGTGCGCGAGCAGGGCCGGATTGGCGGGCAGATGGCCCTGGAGGCCATGGAAACCGGTTCGGTGGAACAACCGGAGACGGTGCTGCCCACCCGCCTGATTGTCCGCGGAACAACTGCTGCCCCCGGCGCGGAATAATCAGCATGCTTGCTGGTTGTAGCAAGCATGAGCACACATGAGAGCACACCGCAGATCAGGACCATCGGACTTATCGGCAGCGGCAACATTGGATCGCAGCTGGCGCGGCTGGCGATCAAGCAGGGCTACGACGTCGTCCTCAGCAATTCGCGGGGACCCGAAACGCTGCAGCCGCTCATCATGGAGCTCGGTGACCATGCCCGGGCGGCCACCCCTGCCGAGGCCGCGACCGCCGGAGATGTGGTGGTGGTGACCATTCCGCTGAAGAACTATGCGGATGTTCCGGTGGAGGAACTGCGCGGCAAAACCGTTATTGACACCATGAACTACTACCCGCAGCGGGACGGCAGCATTCCCGAACTGGATGATGAGTCCACTACCACCAGCGAACTGCTGCAGGCGCACCTGCCGGACTCGCACGTGGTGAAGGCGTTCAACAACATCATGTCCGACCACCTCACCAGTCAGGGGTCGCCGGCGGGCACGCCCAACCGCCGGGCCCTGCCCATTGCCGGCGACGATGCCGCGGCCAAGGAGCTGGTGGGCTCGCTGATCAATGAGTTCGGCTTCGACGTGGTGGATGCCGGACCGCTCGCCGAGGGCTGGCGGTGGCAGCGGGATACTCCCGCCTACGTCAGCGCACTGGATGCCAAGGGTATGGAGCAGGCACTTGCCGAAGCCCGCCGCTACGCGGACATGGCCTGACCGGCACTGAAGCCTTGGCAAAGAAGCCTCCCGCCTATTGGCGGGAGGCTTCTTTGCCGTGCGGTGTGCGCGGGACAGCGCTACGGGATCAGCACCAGCCGGATGGGGTTGCCTTCCTTGGCGTCCAGGGCCTTTACTGCCGCCTCCGCGTCGGCCAGCGGTATGCGGGCGCTGACGGACTTGGCGAAGTCCAGCCGGCCCAGCCGGGTCAGGGACACCAGCTGCGGCACGTGGTGGGCTTCGGAACCGTAGTGCCCGCGGATCTGCTTGCGGGCGTAGGAGAACCCGGTGCTGTCATTGATGGTCATCGGCTTTCCGCTCAGACCCACCAGCACCAGCCGGCCGCGCAGGCCCAGGCAGTTAATCGCCTGGCTGCGCACGGCGTCGACACCGGCAAAGTCCAGGGCAACGTCCAGGCCCCGGCCACCGGTCGCTGCCTTCATGGCGGCGGAGAAATCCTCCGCCATCGGGTCCAGCGCAATATCGGCACCGAACTCCAGCGCCCGCTCACGGGCCTCGGGAATCGGGTCCACCGCAATGATGGGAGCCGCGCCGATCAGGCGCAGCAGCTGGACGCCGTGGGCACCCAGCCCGCCGATGCCCCAGACACCCACGGCTTCACCGGCACGGACATCCGCAGTGGAAGCAATGGCACCCCACGGGGTGGAGACGGCGTCGGGAATGATCGAGGCCTGGTCAAAGGGAATGTCCTCGCCCAGCGGAACCAGCACACCGGCGGGAACAACAAGGTACTCCGCCCAGCCGCCGTCGTAGTCCACCCCCATGGTGAGCGTGACCCCGTTGTGCTCGTAGCCGGCCTGGACCACCACGCGGTCACCGGGTGCCACGGAGGTGACGCCCGCGCCGGGAAGATCCACAGTTCCGGCTACTTCGTGGCCGAGGGTGACTTCGCTGCCTTTGAGGAACTGCGGGCGCAGCAGCCCCTGGATCAGGTGGACATCGGAGAGGCAGACGCCGGCAGCTCCGACCCGGACCCGGACAAAACCCGGTCCGGGTTCGGGAATCGGGACTTCCTTCATGGCGAAAGTGCCTGTTTCAACATTGAGACGTCCGGCGATCATGGTGCCGGAAGAAGTGTCGGTAGTGCCGTTAGACATCGAAAACCTCTTTTGAGCGGAAACTGCGGGGGCAAATGCGGCCGCGGCTCCCATTATCTGCCCGCGTCAGGAATGCGCAAAAAAGCGGGCGGGCAGCACCGGGTGCTGCCCGCCTGCCCCTGTCCGCAGGGTTATGCCTGCAGGGTTACGCCTGCAGGATGACCTTCAGGGCGTCTGTTTCTGCTGCCCGGGAGAAAGTGTCGTAGGCCTGCATAATGTCATGCAGCGGATACCGGTGACTGATGAATTCCTCGGCCGGGAGCTTCCCCTCGGCCACCAGCTTCAGCAGCATGGGCAGGGTATTGGTATTCACCAGGCCCATGCTGATATCGATGTTCTCGATCCACAGCCGGTCCAGTTCCAGGCTCACCGGTTTGCCGTGCACTCCCACGTTGGCCACATTTCCGCCGGGCCGGACAATCCTGGTGCACATGTCGAAGGTCGTGGGGATGCCTACCGCTTCCACCGCTACGTCCACGCCCCAGCCGTCCGTCTGGGCCATAATCTGATCGCGCCAGTCCGCGTCGCCGGAATTCACCCCGTGGGTAGCCCCGAACTTGCGGGCCTGCTCCACCCGGTTCGCGTCCAGGTCCACGGCAATGACCTTCGCAGCCCCGTACAGCTTTGCCGTGGCAATGACTGCCAGCCCCACGGGTCCGGCGCCGATCACCGCTACTACGTCACCGGGCTTGGTCCGCCCGTACTGGACACCCATCTCAAAGCCGGTGGGAAAAATATCGCTGAGCAGCACCCCATGTTCCTGGGATACGTTGTCCGGCAGGTGGTAGAGCGAGGTATCCGCGTACGGGGCCCGCACGTATTCGGCCTGGGTGCCGTCAATCAGGTGGCCGAAAATCCAGCCAATGCCAACACTGCCTTCCTCGCCGAGACAGTGCGAGTACAGGCCGTCGCGGCAGAACGAGCAGGATCCGTCTGCGGAGACGCAGGAGAGAATGACTTTGTCCCCCACCTTGAAGTTCGTGACGCCGCTGCCGGTTTCGGTGACGGTGCCGACTCCCTCATGGCCGAGGATCCGCCCCGGTGTTACGGCCGGTACGTCGCCCTTGAGGATGTGCAGATCGGTGCCGCAGATGGTGGTGGAATCAATCTTGACGATCGCGTCGCGTGTGTCCCGGATCTGCGGATCCGGAACATCCTTCCAGGACTTCTGTCCGGGACCTTCGTAAACGAGTGCTTTCATAATGTCCTCGCCTGGTCATCCGACCACAAGCAGGGCCATTGATGTGCCTGCTTTTCGGGAGCTTCCCGGAACATACCTGCCGTGGTTGCAGGCAGCCGTCGGATGCTTTCCAGCCTAGGTCCTGGCCCGGGACGTGAGAAGAAGGCGGGGGCTATCGTCCGTCCACATACAGCCATTTGCCGTGCTCGCGGACAAAGCTGCTCAGCTCCTGCTGCGTGCCGCGAATACCGTCCTGCCGGTAGTGGGCCCGGAATTCCACCGTCCCGGTCGAATCCAGCGGACCTCCACCGGTTGTCGCCAGGATGTCCAGCCGGCGCCATTCGAGGTCCGGGTCCAGTTCCAGGTCCGCGGGGCGGTGGTCCGGATGCCAGGTGGCCAGCAGGTAGGGCACGTTCCCGGTAGCGAATGCACTGTAGCGCGAGCGCATCAGGGCCTCGGCGGTGGGGGCGGATGCCCGCCCGGCATGGAAGCGGCCGCAGCACTCGCCATAGGTTTCGCCGCTTAGGCAGGGACAGCGTGAGGACACGGGAAGGGCCGGTGTGGGGGTGGCGGAACTCATCTCACCAGTATCCCGCGTTCTGCAGCGGCTACGGGCCGAAACTCTCCTGCAGGCGTTCCAGGTTATGCCCGATATTGCTGGGAAGAGCCCCGCCTTCGGGGAGTGCCCCCATCCGGCCGAGGACCAGGACAACCGCGGCTGTCAGCACGGTCACCACCAGCAGGGCGAGCAGCGCACGTTTGCCTGACGCGGGCCTGGGATCGGCGACCACCTGCACCCGCGAAGACGTAGCGGCGCGTGGGGCCGAACCGGTGGCAGCCCCCACCCGCGGCGGGACCTTGGGTGCGGAGGTCAGGGGCAGGGCGGCCGATTCCATCGAGGTGCCGGGCAGCTCCGGCTGCGCAGACAGCGGCGCCGAGGGAAGCGGGGCCGAGGGATGAATCGGTGCTGCAGCCGGCGGTTCCACACCGGGGGCGGTCACCGGCCCGTTCCACATTTCCGCCGAGATGGGCGGGGGGCCCGACGTCCCGGCTGCACGGACCGCTCCCCTATCACGGCGCGATTCGAGCAGTGCCGCCGAGACCTCCGCCGCCGTCGGACGCCCGTCCGGATCACGGCTGGTCATGGCGGCGAGCAAGTCGCGCCAGTGGCCGTCGAGAAAGGAGGGCAGGTCCGGGTCCCGGCTGAGCCTGGCGACCGCGGATTCGATGGCGCTGCCGCCGAATTCCACTTTTCCGGTGAGGCATTCGAGCAGGACCAGCCCCAGGGAGTACACGTCGCTGGGCGCGCCGGCGCCCATCCCGGACGCCTGCTCCGGGCTGAGGTAGTTCGCGGTGCCAAGCGTGGCACCTGCAGCGGTGATCCGGGCTCCGTCGAGGATCCGGGCAATGCCGAAATCGGTCAGCTTAGCCCGCGGCGCCGTGCCCTCAATGGCCGGGGGCAGCAGGATGTTCGCCGGTTTTACGTCCCGGTGCACCACCCCGCGTTGATGGATATATGCCAGCGCACCCGCCAGCTCGGCCCCGATGAAGCCGACGTCGGCCTGCCGGACCCCGCCGTCGCGCAGCCGCTTCCGCAGATCCGTTCCGTCCACCAGCTCCATCACGAGGTAGGTCCGCGGCTCGCCGGCTTCAGCGTCAGCCCGCACGCCGTCGTCCTTGCCCGCGTCGAACAGAGTCACCAGCCCCGGATGCGAGAGTGAGGCCAGGAGCCGCATTTCGTTTTCCTGCCGCCCGACGTCGTCCGGAGCAACAGCGCTGGCCCGGAACAGCTTGACCGCGATGCTTCGCCCGAGTGCGTCGTCCCGGCCCCGGTAGACGGTGGCCATCCCACCATGCCCGATGGGTTCGATGAGACGGTATCGGCCTGCAATGAGCCTGTCCAGGCCACCCGTTGCGCTGATTTCCATGCTGCAACCTTCTCTCGCCCTCTCCAGCGTAGCGGAGCAGATTCGTGGCGTAGATGGCCCGTAACGACTTTTTTTTCGCTTGGATTTACCCCTCGTGGATGCCCCGAAACTGCGCTAAACTGGCCCGCCGCAAAACCCGGCACGGCGCGGTTCCTGCCGTTGTAAGCCCGCCGTCGGGGAACGTGGGGCAACACGCACAGGGCCCGCCGCCAAGGTACGGCGGCGGGCCCTGCATCCGGTGACTTCAGCTGTTAGGCCGGGCTGCCGGTTTGCGTCAGGACCGCCTTGGGCAGGCGGTGGATGGTGACCGCGCCCACGGCGGTGAAGGGATGCAGCGGATCCGGCTCTGCCGACCCCGTCGGGCCGCCTAGCTGGGAATCCGCCACAGCGCTCATGACCGCGTAGGCATCCCCCCGGTCCCACCCGTGGTCAGACACAAGGAAGCTGAACATGTCCTCATACCCCCGGGTAATGCTCTCCTGTACCGGATCCCCCAATCCCACGAAGATCCATTCATCCTCAGTCTCGACCCGGGGGGCACGCAGGGTCATGTCTTTGACCAGGTCCACGCTGACGACGGCGATGCCTTCCGCCTCGATGGCCACGAAGGAGGACTCCCCCTCGGCCATGATGGCGTGGATATCGCCGATGGAGAGGTAGGCACCCTCTACCATCACCGGCAGATAGACGGTTGAGCCGGGCCGGCACTGGACCAGGTCCATGTTCCCGCCCTGCGGGGTGGACGGCATGATGGTTGAGTTGCTGCCCTCCGCCGGGGCGGTGCCGATGCAGCCGATCATGGGACGCGGGGCAAAGGTGTGACGCTCGGTGACGTGCACGCCGTCGTCGTCAATCGGGATGCGCCGGGTGAACATCTCCTCGCCCATCACATGCTGCAGGGCACCGGACCCGGGAAGGCTGACGGACCAGCCGCGGTCCTTGAGCCGGATCTCGTGGATGGTGACCGCCAGGGCATCGCCCGGCATGGCACCCTCAACGTAGACGGGCCCGGTTACCGGGTTGATCCCGACAGTCAGCTCGTCCATGTCGCGGAACTCGTGGAGCTGGGCGTACACCTCGTCGCTGGTTTCAAAGCCGATTGTTTCGCCTGTCCCGGGCGCGATTTTCAGCGCAGGGCTTTCAGTGGCGGCAAAACCGAACCTGCCGTGGGTTTTGTCCAGAAAGTGATCCATGTGTTTATGCCTTTCCCTGGCCCGGTGCGGCTACTGATACGGCGTCCCCGTCGCCGGAGAGATCCGTCTTCCGCCCCGTGGCACGGTAGTAAATGAACACGCCCGCGCCGATGAGCAGCCAGACCAGTCCGCCCACCTTCGCTTCCGTGTTCGCGTTGAACAAAACGTAACCGATGATGAGGAACCCGATTACGGGCACGGCCAGGTGCAGCAGGAAGTTCCGGGACTTCTTCCGGACGATGAACAGTACGATCACCGACAGGTGCAGGAGCATAAAGCCGAACAATGCGCCGAAGTTCACCAGCGAGGAAATCAGGTCGATCTGGCCTACGAAGAACAGGACCAGGACGGCGGAGATTCCCGAGACAAGCAGGATGGCGTTTTGGGGCACCTGGCGGGAATTGATGCGGCTCAGCATTGCCGGCAGCTGCCGGTCCCGGCTCATTGAATAGAGCAGGCGCGAGGTGGCGGCCTGGGCGGCCATGGCATTTGCGATGCCGACGGCCACCACGTTCACTGCGAGGAAGGCGGTAGCCCAGCCACTGCTGGAGGCGGCCTCGACAATGGTGAAGAACGCGTTGCCTACCTCGTCATCCCCGAAGGACTCACGTCCGCCGGCCAGTGCGCTGGCCAGCCAGGTCTGCAGGATAAAGCAGGACGCCACGATAATCAGCGCGGTGATCATGGCCTTGCCGGCGCTGTTCCGGCCGCCGGTGGATTCTTCGGCCATGGTGGAGATGCCGTCGAAGCCCAGGAAGCTGAGCACTGCGATGGACAGGGCCGAGGCAATGAGCGGTCCGGAGACTGTTTCCGGATCCCACAGCGGAGCCCAGGTGAGTTCTGCTCCGGGAACCGTGCCGCCGTTGAGCGCCGTAACTGCAATGACCACGAAGATGACGATGAACAGCAGTTCGATGGCCAGGAAAACCCGGTTCATCAGCTTGATGGAACTGATGCCGGCGAGGTTGACCACGGTATTGATGACAACGAACACGACGGCCCAGATCCAGCGGGGCGTCTCCGGGAAAATGCCCACCATGGACTCAGCCGCGAAAACGTAGAGCAGGGTCGGCACCAGGAGGTAGTCCAGCAGAATGGCCCATCCGGCGAAGAACCCCACGTTCGGATGGATTCCGCGGCCCACGTAGGAGAACACCGACCCGGCCAACGGAATGTGCTTGGCCATCTGCGCATACGCGAGAGCCGTGAAGATCATGGCAATGAGCCCGATGAGGTACACAAGCGGCACCATGCCGCCGGAAGCGTTGTACACCGTGCCGAAAATGGCCCACGGCGCGATGGGCAGCATAAAAATCAGGCCGTAAATAAGGAGATCGGCCGTGGAAACTGACCGGCGGAGTTCCTGCTTGTAACCCAGGGATTCCAGCTCCTGCTGGGAATCGCGCTCCGGGGAGCGGGGGGAACGGTTCATGGCATTGTGCTTTCGGGCTCGGAGGAGCCGACATGGAAACCCGGCGATGGAGATGCCGCCGGGGCCGGCGAAAATCATCATTACCGAGGAAAGGTATCGAAACAAGACCAATAAGCCGATTAGTATGTTTGTTACGCATCGACGCCTCTCCGCCAGGAGTCAGGCTGACCAGGAGGACAGCAATGACCGGCACCGTTGGCGGCTTGGACACCCCGCTTGAGAGTTCGTCCCGGGTGGATGAGATAGTGGACCGCCTGGTGACAGCCATTGCGATTGGCGAGTACCTGCCCGGTTCCAGGCTCCCTGCCGAACGCGACCTCGCCGCCTCACTGCAGGTGGGCCGGATGACAGTGCGGGCCGCCATTGCGCGGCTCGTGGACCAGGGCCTGCTGCGCACCCAGCGGGGCCGGAACGGCGGCTCGTTTGTCTGTCAGGAGCAGCCTCCGACCTCCTCGGGCCCGGCCGTCCGCAGAATCCTTTCCAGCCGGTGGGAGGCTCTGCGGGACACCTGCGAGGCAGTGTCCCTGCTGCAGGGAACCGTCTGCCGGGCAGCGGCGGTGAACCGGACGGCAGCGGACATAGACGTTTTGGCCCGGCGACTTGAAGCATTCCGCGCGGCAGCCTCCGGCCTGGAATCCCAGCAGGCCGACGGCCAGTTGCACCTGGCAATCAGCGCCGCCGCGCACAACGCCACCCTGCAGGCTGTGCTTGCCGAAGTGGAAGGCCGAGTCAGCATCGCGGCGCCGTCACACGTTTGGGGAGATGCCGCCGGCATGCGGGACATGGAGAAAAGGTCACTGGCGGACCATGAACTCCTGGTTGCGGCAATTATCGAACAGCGTGCCGCCGACGCCGAGAGGATCGGTCGCGAGCACGCCCGGATTGACCTGGAGCTCCTGGAAAGCGCCCTGGACCGATGGGTGTAGCCGCACCCTGCCGCGCCGCAGGGAACGCAAAAGCAGGACGGGAAATCCCGTCCTGCTCCTGATTCAAGCCGGCCCGTGAAACGGACCTGAAAGTCTGGTTAGACGACCTGGATGTTAACCGCCTGCGGGCCCTTCGGACCCTGCTCGGTATCGAAGCTAACCTTCTGGTTTTCTTCGAGCGACCGGTAGCCACTGGCGTTGATAGCGGAGTAGTGAGCGAAAACATCGGCACTGCCGTCGTCGGGCTCGATGAAGCCGAAGCCCTTTTCAGCGTTGAACCATTTCACGGTACCTGTTGCCATTTTTAATCATCCTTCTTAACGAAACCTGCCCCGACCTTCGGGGAGTTTCACGTCGCGCTGCCTTTTTGGACAAGTACAGAAAAAGCGGCTCGCCCTGGATCTGGGTTCCGCCGCTTGAACATACACATTGCACAACACCGCAACTGCTCAAAGTATATAACGCACCCCCGGGAGAGTCACCCCTCCGTGACCCCATAGGGTGGAAGTATGGACTCCCCGATTGAGAACTACCTGCGCCGGATCCACGCCGAGATAGCGGGCATGAAAGACGGCCATCCGTACAGCGCCATTCCGGCCATGGCCAACGTTGACCCCGACCACTTCGGCATAGCGCTGGCTACCGCCGACGGGTACGTCTATGAGGTGGGCGACACCCGCGAAGAGTTCAGCATCCAATCCATTTCCAAACCGTTCACCTACGGGCTGGCCCTGTCTGATCTGGGCATGGACGCGGTGGACGAAAAAGTGGACGTGGAACCTTCCGGCGACTCGTTCAACGAGATTTCCCTGGCTGAAGGTACCGGCCGGCCCGCCAATGCCATGATCAATGCCGGCGCCCTTACCGCAACGTCCCTGGTCAAAGGGTCCGGCGGCAGGTCCCGGTTCAAACGGATCCTGGATACCTATTCCGCCTTCGCCGGCCGGAGCCTGGACGTCAGCGAGCGGATCTACGCTTCCGAACTGAAATCCGGGCACCGCAACACTGCGCTGGCGTACCTGCTGCGCTCCTTCGGCATTATTGAATCCGATCCCAAACCCATCATCGAGGACTATTTCCGGCAGTGCTCCGTGCTGGTCAATGCCCGGGACCTGGCCCTGATGGCAGCGACGCTCGCCAATGGCGGCAGGCATCCCCTCTCCGGGGATGAAGTGCTGGACCTTTTCTCCGTTGAACGCGTCCTCTCGGTCATGACCACCTGCGGTATGTACGACGACGCCGGCTCCTGGATCAGCAACGTGGGCATGCCCGCCAAATCAGGTGTGGCCGGAGGCATCCTGGCTGTCCTGCCCGGGCAGGTGGGCCTGGCCGTCTACTCCCCTCCCCTGGACGAGCACGGCAACAGCGTGCGCGGCGTTGCCGTCAGCCAGCGGCTGTCCTCTGATCTGGGCCTCCATTTTGTCCGGGCCGCCCGAACCGGCCGTTCGGCCATCCGGGCCATTTACGACATTACGGCCACTCCCTCCGGCATCCGCCGCACTGATGAGGCGGCCGAAATCCTTGCCGGACACGGACACCGGGTGCAGGTTATCGAGCTCAACGGCGATCTCCTTTTCGCCGGGGCGGAGTCCATGGTCCGCGCCCTCAGCGACCTGCCGGACGAGGTGGAAATTGTCGTCGCCGATCTGCGCAGTGTTGATGAAGTCTCCGACGTCGCCATCCGGCTGATTGCCGAGGCGGAGGACATGCTCCGCCGTGACGGCCGTGAACTGGCCCTGGTGGACGTGGAGGGATCGGTTACCGATGCGCTGCAGGAGCTTGGCCGGGACACCGCCTCCTTCACCACCCGTTCCGCCGCCGTTGAATGGTGCGAGAACAGGCTTTTGGAGGGGCATGGCTCCGAATTAGTGCTGCCGGCCAGCATCAATCCGGCGGATTCGCCTGCCCTGAGTCCCCTGCAGCCGGAGGAAGCCGGGCTGCTGCAGGACATGATGGAGGAGCGCACCTACGACGACGGCGACGTTGTCCGGCGCGTAGGCCAGCGTTTCGGAGGCGTGTTCTTCATCGTCTCGGGGCACATCACCACCTCCATGCCCGGGCCGGACGGCAGCAGGGTGAAGCTTGCCACGCTGGGGCCCGGCATGACGTTTGGTGAAATGGCCATGGGCGAGGACAAGCGGCAGGAAACCACGGTCAAGGCATCCGGGCCGCTGAAGGTTATGGTCCTGACCGCCGATTCCATTGATGAACTGGCTGCCAAGGATCCGGTGCTCAGCATGAATCTTTGGAAGGCCCTGACCCAGGATGCCTACACCCGCGTGGAACAGTACCTGCGCGAGGCTGCCGTGCGGATTCACGACTAGGTTTGTGTCCTTCCCTTCGCTGCGAGGGGAAGGACGCAACCCCGGGGATCCGGCTACAACCGGGTCTCGGTGGGCCGCGCCGGTTAACGCAAAAGCAGGACGGGCGAACCCGTCCTGCTTTTTACTGTTACGGCGCTGAAGCCGTTACAAAGTCTCTAAGAAATTAGAGGGCCTGGATGTTCGAGGCCTGCGGGCCCTTGGGGCCCTGCTCGGTGTCGAAGCTAACCTTCTGGTTCTCGTCCAGCGACTTGTAGCCGTTGGAGTTGATAGCGGAGTAGTGAGCGAAGACGTCGGCGCTGCCGTCGTCGGGCTCAATGAAGCCGAAGCCCTTTTCGGAGTTGAACCATTTCACGGTACCTGTAGCCATTTTAATATTCCTTCTGGATTGAAACACTTCCCGACTTTCGGGAGGTTTCAGTCGCGGTGTTCCTTTACCGCTTTTACAGAAAAGCGGCTAGCCCGTGTGGGTTTCGCCGCTTGAAATACAAAATGCGCAACACAACAACTGCGTTTCAGCCTACACGAGGTTGGCCGTAAGACCAAACTGCCCCTCTGCCTGTCTAATCCGGAAGCATCAGATCCGCAGGAATCCGCTCCCGGTTCGGCACCCGGCGCACCAGCAGGGGATCTATCCGCTGCCCCCTCCGCAGGACGGTCACATCACCCGTGGTTTCCAGAACGGCAGCCGCCACTTCAGAAAGATTGCAGATTCCCGCCTGCCGCAGCTTGAAGTACAGCTCATCCTCCACCACCCGCGCGCGGCGCAGGCCCTCAGGAAGTATCTCGCTGCCGGCCATCAGGAGTATCGGCCGGCTGGAGAAGAACCGGATGTCCTTCTCCCGGCACCAGCGCTCCAGGCGCAGCATCGCGAACAGTGTGGCCAGGCCGATGATGCCGGCGCTGAGGGTGGGGGTATAGCCGAGGACCACGCGGCCCAGCAGCGAACCGAGGGCAATCACCACGGCTTTGTCCAAGGTTGACCACGTGGCCAGTGCGCGCAGTCCGAAGGCCCGGACCAAAAGATAGAAGGCCGCGTAGATGCCCACGGCCCCCAGGACTACCCAAAGTGCTTCCAGCGGGGTGATGCCGAGGTTATGCCACACGGCGTAGCTCCTTCTATAAGGAAATCTTCGAGTGCGGGTGTCCCCCGATGCTAGCGCGGGGCCCGGACCCGGCAGAAGCCCCGGCCTGCCCGGAGCAGACCTGCGGACCAGGCGAGCCTCAGAACAGACCGGACCCTTGGGGGCCTCAGGCGAAGACCGGATCGCCCATGTAGGCCGCTGCCATCTCCTTCTGCTCCGGTGTCAGGCGCTGCAACCCGCCCGTGGTGCCGTCTACGAAGGCCAGGGTGGTCTCCGCGCGCACGCAGGGTTTGCCGGTGACCGGATCGGAGATGACATAGGCGAGGGTCAGGCTGGCGCCCTTGAGCGCACTGATCCAGACATCGACGTCGGCCGGAATGTTCCGATAGGTCAGTTCGGCGACGTAACGGATGCGGTGTTCCACCACTAGGGACTGCGTGCCCGGGGGAACATCGGTGAACAGCGGCACGGCGGGCGCGATGCCCGGTCCTCCCGTGCCGCCGGGAGGACCGAACGCATGCACGCGTGCCTCTTCCAGCATGCGCACTATTTCCACGTTGTTGATATGCCCATAGGCATCCATGTCGCCCCAGCGCATGGGAACCGGACAATGGATGGCGGAGGGTGCAACCCCGGGGTTAGTGCTCATCCTTCATATCTAGCACAGGCCCGGTGCAGGGAGGGCCTAGGCGCCGACGGGCAGCGCTGCCTCTGCGAGCAGTTCGAAGGAGCGCAGGCGGGTCTCCAAGGTGGCCGTCTGCGTGGCGACAATCAGCTCATCCGCCTGCGCATGCCCGGTGAACCAGTCCAGGTAGTCCCGGACCTCCCCGGGATTGCCCACGGCGGAGTAGCGGCCCATCTGCTTGACCTGCTGTCCGCCCGGGGACTGCAGGATCGCGTCGGCTTCCTCGTCCGTGAAGGTGCGGTCGCGGCCGAAGAGCTGGGTTACGCGGCGGCGCATTGAATCGGCGAACAGCTCCTGGGCTTCTTCGGTGGTATCTGCGGCAATGACGTTAACGCCGGCAATAACGTACGGCTCTGCCAGCTGCGCCGAGGGCTTGAAGTCCCGCCGGTAAATGCTGACGGCGTCCTGCAGGGCCTGCGGGGCAAAGTGCGACGCAAAGGAGTACGGCAGGCCCAGGGCTGCGGCCAGCTTGGCGCCGAAGAGTGAGGAGCCTAGGATGTACAGCGGCACGTTGGTGCCGGCGCCCGGCGTCGCGCTGATCCCGGGAATCAGGGTGTTGCCGGTCAGGTAACCCTGCAGCTCCTGGACGTCCTGCGGGAAGCTGTCTGCCGACATGGGGTCACGGCGCAGTGCGCGCATGGTCTTCTGGTCACTACCGGGTGCACGCCCCAACCCCAGGTCGATGCGGCCGGGGAACAGCGTTTCCAAGGTGCCGAACTGCTCGGCAATGGTCAAAGGCGCATGGTTGGGCAGCATCACGCCGCCGGCGCCCAGCCGGATGCTCTCGGTGTGCGCTGCAATGTAGCCAATCAGCACACTGGTGGCAGAGGAAGCGATGGTGGGCATGTTGTGGTGTTCGGCGTACCAGATGCGGGTGTAACCGAGCTTTTCCGCCTCCCGGGCCAGCGCCAGCGAGGAAGCGAAGGAATCCCTCGCGCTCTCGCCCTCATCGATGATGGCGAGATCGAGAATGGAGAGCGGGACAGTCATGGGGGTGCTTGCCTTTCAGTTGCCTGCATGCCGGCAGTTTTGTCCGGGCACGCCAGATACAACCGCGGCGGCCGCCGGCTTATTTCATCCGGCCGTATGTTGGGGCTAACGCCTTTGCCGTGCCCGGGACAGCATTAGGAGCGGCCGCCGTGGCGTGCAAGGTAGCCGGCCAGCCGGCTAAAGGACTCACCCCACCCGGTTTCATGAGCCCGCAGCTCCCTGTCCCCGACGAACGGGCCTGCCCGGAACGTCATGCGGGTGAGCGCTTCGCCATCCAGGTCCGGCAGGGGCTGCAGCGCCACGGTGATCAGCCGCACCGGGCCTGCGGGGGTGCCGTCCCCTTGCCTCCACTGCATTGTCACCTCCAAGCGGTGCGGCGGTTCCAGTACCCGGTATTCGCCGGCCCACCACATCTCGTCGCCCGTGGCGGTATGAACCATACAGGCCTGGTAGTTCCCGCCTTCGTGGGCATCGGCTACGATTCGGTCCGGCGGAACCACAAAACCTTCGGCTCCCCACCACGACGTAATCCGGGAGAGGTCCAGCCACGCAGAGTAGATGGCAGCAGGAGCGGAAGGCAGATCCCGCACCATGTGCAGGAAGTCCACCCCGTCATCGGGAAGCTCGTCATCCATGGGACGCTCCTAGCGGCACGGGGGCGGGTGGTTAGCGCCGGGGTACGGGCAGCGCGGCTGGGTCTTCTTCCAGTGTGGAACCCCTGCCGGACGGGCACAATCCCGCCGGGGTCCGGATCCGGCCGCTAGGTTGGATGACGTGAGCATCCATATCGGAACATCGGGCTGGGCCTACAACCACTGGCGCAATGTGCTGTACCCCAAAGGCGTACCGGCACGCATATGGCTGGAAAAGTACGCGGAGGAATTCGACACCGTGGAATTGAACGGCAGCTTCTACCGCTGGCCCCGGGAAGAAGCGTTCGCTGCGTATCGGGACCGGTTGCCGGAGGGCTACGTCTTCTCCGTTAAAGCCCCGCGCGGGCTGACGCACGCCCGCAAGCTGCGGGATCCGGATGAGTGGATTGGACGCATCGACCGCTGTTTCCAGGTGCTGGGAAACCGCTCAGGTGTGCTGCTGTTCCAGCTTTCCCCCGACATGGAGCGCAACGACGAACGTTTGGACTACGTACTCTCCCAGCTTCCCCCGAGCATCCGTGTGGCGGTGGAATTCCGACACGACAGCTGGAATTCCGAGGACGTCTTCGGCCTGCTGGAGCGGCATAACGCTGCGTACACGGTGATGAGCGGCGCCCACCTTCCCTGCACCCTGCGCGCGACAGCGGATTTTGTGTACGTCCGGCTGCACGGCCCGGACCCGGAGCACCTGTACGCGGGATCCTATTCGGAACAGGACCTGGCGTGGTGGGCGGCACGGATCCGCGAATGGGACCAATCAGGAAAAGACGTGTATGCATACTTCAACAACGACGGCGAGGGCCATGCCGTGCGGAACGCGTGGCGCCTGCGGGAACTGATGTCCATGTGACGTCTGACATACTTGGATGCCGTAACCCCTGATCCACCCCCTAAATGAACGGCAATCCAAGATAATGACTGACCAGACGTACAAGGTGATCGCCATGGCGGTCTACATGCTCGCGATGCTGGCTATCGGTTGGTGGGCCTACCGGAAGACCAACAGCCTCGACGACTACATGTTGGCCGGCCGGGACCTGAAACCGGGCGTCGCCGCCCTGAGCGCCGGCGCCTCGGATATGTCCGGCTGGCTCCTGATGGGGCTGCCCGGCGCCATCTATGTTTCCGGCCTGGTGGAAGGCTGGATCGCCGTCGGGCTCACCGTCGGTGCCTGGCTGAACTGGAAGTTCGTCGCTCCGCGGCTGCGTGCCTACACCCTGGTGGCCAACAACTCGATTACGGTTCCCAGCTTCCTGGAAAACCGGCTCCGGGACCGCTCCCGGACGCTGCGTGTAGTCTCCGGCATCATCATCCTGGTCTTCTTCACGTTCTATGTTTCCTCCGGCATGGTGGCCGGCGGTGTCTTCTTTGAAAGCTCCTTCGGCTCCACGTACGTCACCGGAATGCTGATCGTGGCCGTAGTGACCATCGCCTACACGCTCTTCGGCGGATTCCTCGCCGCCAGCTACACCGACGTGGTGCAGGGACTCATGATGGTTGCGGCGCTGATCCTCGTTCCGGCGGTGGGACTGGCACAGGTGGGCGGTTTCGGTGGCATGGTCGACTCCATCCGCGAGGTGAACCCGGACATGCTCGACCCGATCGCCGGCGGCACAGCGCTGGGCATTATTTCGGCGCTGGCCTGGGGCCTGGGCTACTTCGGCCAGCCACACATCATTGTCCGGTTCATGGCACTGCGCTCCCCTGCCGATGCCAAGGCGGGACGGCGCATCGGCGTCGGCTGGATGCTCTTCAGCGTCGTCGGTGCCATGTTCACGGCCCTGGTGGGCGTGGCCTACTTCCAGCAGAACGCACTGACCCTGGACGATCCCGAAGCCGTGTTCCTGAGCCTCGCGCAGATCTTCTTCCATCCGCTGGTGGCCGGTTTCGTCCTGGCAGCAGTGCTGGCCGCGATCATGAGCACCATTTCCTCCCAGCTCATCGTGACGTCCTCGGCCTTGGTGGAGGACCTGTACAAGATTGTGCTGAAGCGGGACGCTTCATCGAAGTCCCTGGTGATGCTGGGCCGCCTCGGCGTGCTGGTGGTGTCGGTGATTTCCATCCTCATCGCCCTGGGCCGCAACTCCACCATCCTGGACCTCGTCGGTTTCGCCTGGGCCGGTTTCGGGGCAGCCTTTGGCCCCACCATCCTGCTGGCCCTGTTCTGGCGCCGCCTGAGCATTGCCGGCGCGCTGACCGGCATGATCGCCGGCGCGCTGACCGCCTACATCTGGGGCAGCATCGACGCCCTGTCCGGAACGCTGTACGAGATTGTGCCCGGTTTCTTCATCAACGTGATCCTGGCCGTGGTGGTCAGCCTGTTCACGCACAAACCCTCTCCGGAGGTTGAGGCGGAGTTCGACGACGCCGTGCGGCTGGCGAAGGAGCCGGCAGCAGCCGTCTCCGAGACCGTACCCGCCAGCTAGGTCCCACGGCAGTCGGCGGCGCTGTTCCCTTCCGGGACGGCGCCGCCGAACCTGCTTAAATGCCCGGTTTCTAAATCCCCAGTGAGTCCAGGGTTTTGCGCAGGGTCTCCGCCGAATCCATCAGCTTGTTCTTCTCCGCATCATCCAGCGGCATTTCCAGCATCTTGTAGACACCGTTGTGCCCCACGATCGAGGGCAGCGACAGGGCAACTCCCCGGATCCCGTACTCCCCGGCGAGCGTGGCCGATACCGGGAGTACGGCGTTTTCGGCGTTCAGGACCGCTTCCACAATCCGCACACCGGCAAGGCCGATGGCGTAGTTCGTGGCGCCCTTGCCCTCGATCACCCGGTAGGCGGCGTTGATCACATCATGGGTGGCAGCCGCCAGGAACTCATCGGTGAAGACCTGGCGCCCGCTGACCTGCCACTCCCGGATGGGGACCGGTCCGATGGTTGCGTTGGACCAGACGGGGAATTCCGAGTCTCCGTGCTCCCCGATGATGGTGGCATGCACGCTGGTCATCAGCACATGTGCCTCACGGGCCAGCAGGAGGCGCAGGCGCGAGGTGTCCAGGACAGTGCCGGAGGAGAAGATGCGGTTACGCGGCAGGCCGCCGATCTTCTGCGCCGCTACTGCCAGGACATCCGCAGGATTGGTGACCTGGATATACACCGCGTCCGGGGCCTGTTCCATGAGCTGCGGCATCAGCGACTCCAGGATCCGCACATTGGTGCCGGCCAGGTCCAGCCGGCTTTGGCCCGGCTGCTGCCGGGCCCCGGCGGTTATCACTATGACGTCGGATCCTGCGAGCGCTTCAATGTTCCCGCCCCCGGTAACCGTATTGGCCCCGGTGAACTGGGTGCCGTGGGCCAGGTCCAGCGATTCGGCCTCCGCCTTGACCGCATCGATGTCATAGATGGCAATCTCGCGGGCGGTGTCCCTGATGATGGCTGCGTAGGCCAACGAGGTGCCGACGCTGCCTGCACCTACGATTCCGAGTTTGGTGACGGGTCGGGTGGTGATGTTGGCCATGGCGCTGCCTCGCTCACAGTAGGAAGGGTTTCCCCTCTCCCACGATAGGCGGGCACCTCCGGCAACGGAACGGAGTACGGACGTGTCCGGCCTCTTCCGGGCATGATGCGGTGCGTCGTCAGCGTCCTGCGGCGTATCCCTGCATCCCCCGGGGGTTCGCGGCAGCCTGCAGCAGGCCGGTTCCCGGTTCACGCGTCACTGCGGAGAGGCGCCCCAGCGTCCAGTCCCCAGCCCTGCTCACGACATGGCCACGCGCTTCGAGCTCCGCGATGACGTCCCCGCCCAGCCGGTCCTCCACCACTGCCCCGCCCGGGGTCCAGGTGCGGGGCCAGAACGATCCCGGGATGGAGGTGGTGTGCAGGGCAGGCGCGTCGATGGCCTGCTGCGGGGTGTACCCGCCCACAATGGTGCGCAGCAGGTAAAGCAGCTGCCACTGGTCCTGCTGGTCTCCGCCGGGGGACCCCAGCGCGGAGACCGGATGGCCGTCCCGCAGCACGAGTGTGGGGGTCAGTGTGGTGCGCGGACGCTTGCCCGGTGTCAGGGTGGACGGGGCGCCTTCCTCCAGCCAGGTCATCTGCAGCCGGGTGCCCAGGCAGAAACCAAGTTCAGGGATGGTGGGTGAGGACTGCAGCCAGCCGCCGGACGGGGTGGCGGACACCATGTTTCCCCACCGGTCCACCACGTCGATGTGGCAGGTGTCGCCCCGCACTTCCCCGGTGGGCGCCACCGTCGGCTCGCCCACCCCGGCAAAGCCGCCGCCGTCGGTTGCCGGTGGCTGGTACTCCGTGCGCAGCGGCGGCATGAAGGGCACGCGGCCGGGCACCGTGCCGGGCCGGAACTCGTGGGACGCAGTATCACCGATCAGCGTCCGCCGGGCGGCCGCGTAGTCCTCACTGAGGAGGTGCTCCAGCGGAACCTGCGCATCTCCGTAATAGGCTTCCCGGTCCGCGATGGCCAGTTTCTGCGCCTCCAGGATGGTGTGGGCACCCAAGGCGGTGGAGGGGTCCAGCCTTTCGTCCCCGAACCCTGCCAGGATGGCCAAGGTCTGCAATAGCGCCGGGCCCTGCCCCCAGGCACCGGTCTTGGCGATGGTGTAGCCGCGGAAATTGAATGTCACGGCAGGTTCAAAGGACGCCTCGAACCCGGCAAAGTCGGCCAGTGAAATGACACCTGCATGGTTCGTCCCCGAGGAATGCCGGTGCGGTCCGGCGAGGAATTCGACGGCGGCCCGGGCCACGAACCCTTCACGCCATTCCCTCCGCGCGGCATCAATCCGCCCTTCCCGGGTGGATTCCCCCGCGCCGGCAGCCACCATCCGCTCCAGCACCTGCGCGTACGCCTGGTTACGGATGATTTCCCCTTCCCGGGGCGCTCTTCCCCCGGGCATCCACTGCGCCGCGGACGTGGGCCAGTGGTCGGTAAACAGCTCTGCCACGGCCTGGATGGTTGCTCCCACCCGGCCCGCCACCGGGTGGCCGTTGCGGGCGTAATCAACGGCGAAGGCGAGCACCTCGCCGAGCTCCCAGGAACCGTGGTCGCGGAGCAGCAGAAGCCACGCGTCCACCGCCGCCGGAACCGCCGCGGCGAGGGCGCCGGCGCCGGGCACCAGCTCAAGGCCTTCGGTGAGGTAATGCTCACGCGTGGCGCCGGCGGGGGCAGGCCCCTGCCCCATGAGGACCACGGGACGTCCGGGATTGTCCGCTGTGGCGAACACACCGGTCATATCGCCTCCGGGACCGTTCAGGTGCGGTTCCACCACATGCAGCACAAACCCGCCGGCCACCGCGGCATCGAAGGCGTTGCCACCGCGCTCCAGCACAGCCTGCGCGGAGGCCGTGGCCAGCCAGTGGGTTGAGGCACTCATGCCGAACGTTCCCTGCAGCGTGGGGCGGGTAGTAAAGGACGCGGGCGGAGTGAAGGTCACGGGATCGCTTTCTGCCGGAAGAGTGTCAGGGGAATCTTTGCACCCATGCGGTCCCATTTGCATACAATCGGACTTCCTGCCCGGCCGTGTTCAGAGGTGGCCGGGCACCTGCCTGAGGAGACAGCCCGCCCGTGAAGCGACTGAACGCCGTGCCTACCGAACGGGTGCATTTGTGGCTGATGCTGGCCCTGACCTTCTCCACCGGAGTGGTGGACGCCGTCGGATATCTGGGCCTGGACCAGGTCTTCACCGGAAACATGACAGGCAACGTGGTGCTCCTGGGCATGGCGTTTGCCGGCGGGACCGGCCTGCCGGTCCTCCGGCCGGTGCTGGCGCTGATCTTCTTTATGCTCGGTGCCGCCCTGGCCGGGCGCATGCTGCGCAAGGGGCCCCAGGGCTGGAGTTCGCGGACCTCGGTTGCGCTGATCGTGGTGGCCGCTGTCATTACCGCGTTGGCCGTCTTCTCCCTGCTGGCCGATGTCCAGGGCAACGAGGTACTCGGCGGCATAACGACGTCGTCGCTAGCCACTGCCATGGGCGTCCAGGCTGCAACGGCCAAGCGCCTGGCAGTTGCCGAGATCACCACGGTGGTGGTGACCTCCACCATCACCGGTCTGGCCTCCGATTCCCGGCTCGCCGGCGGCAACAGCCGGTTTTGGCTGCGCCGCGCCCTGGCAATCGCTCTGATTATGCTCGGAGCCGTGGCCGGGGCCGCTGCACTGAAGGTGGGCCTCTGGCTGGGACTGTCAATCTCTGCCGCTATTTCAATTGCCGTGGCAACTGCCGGCTACGTTCGCCACCATCGCGAACGCAGTGCCGATGAGGTCACGGCCGGCTAGCTGAAGGCATCACTCCCCCGATCCCCTCGCGCCCCCGGACACCGTGGGTCCGCCGTACACCGGTAAGCCGCCTCACCAGAGGCCGTGAGATGCGTCCCGGCGCGTAGGACAGAACCGCGTGCTGGCGGCGAATGCCGAAAAACGTGCTCATTTGGCCGTCCTAGCCTGAAATCGTGAAGATCCTCTCTCCAGCGGCAGCGGGGGTCCTTGCCGGGGCAGCCGCCGTTGCCGGAACCGTAGCTGCCATCACCCTGCAGCGGGACCCCCGCCCCTCGGCCCTGCTCATCCGCAGTGTTTTCTGCGGCGCAGGGAAACTGCAGTATCCGCGCCCGCGGCTGCATCTTCCCCACGTAAGTATCACCGGGCACCAGGGACTTCGTTATCTGGGTGCCGCCGTCAACCCAACCCTTGACCTGTTCCTGCCTGCGTCCGCCAGCAAACCGCTACCGCTGGTGGTCTGGATCCACGGAGGTGCCTGGATCTCGGGGTCGAAAAAGGACGTGGAGCCGTATCTGCGTGTCCTTGCCGGCTACGGCTATGCCGTGGTGGGCGTCGGTTACTCCGTTTCCCCCAAGGTCAGCTACCCCACGGCAGTCAGGGAACTGAACGCGGCGCTGGGGTATTTGCGGGAACACGCAGATAAATACGGCCTGGATCCGGACCGGATTGTCCTGGCCGGGGACTCCGCCGGGGCGCAGCTGGCTGCGCAGCTGGCCCTGGGCATCACCAACCCCGCCTATGCTCGCCGGACCGGCATTTCCCCCGCCGCTGCGCCCGAGCATCTGCGCGGCATCCTGCTTCACTGCGGGGTCTACGATTTTCAGTCCGTAGCCAGCCTCAGCGGCACGTTCGGATGGGGCCTGAGGAAAGCGCTCTGGGCCTATACCGGGTCCAAGGACTGGGCAGCCACCGAGGCGGCAGAACACATGTCCATCTTCGAGCATGTCGATGCCCGGTTCCCGCCCACCTATATTTCCGCAGGCAACGGGGATCCGCTGACGGCAAGCCAATCCGTCCCCCTGGCGGACCGGCTGGAGGAGCTCGGGGTTCCGGTAACCCGCGGGTTCTGGCCCCGGGACCACAAACCGGCACTCGGCCATGAATACCAGTTCCGGCTGCATCGGCCCGAGGCCCTGCAGACGCTGCGTGAGACGGTCCGGTTCCTGGCTACGGTCACCCGGCCTCAGGCCCCGGCTGCGGATCCACTCCCGGCACTGCCACCGGTACCGGCACCGGCCCGTAAGCGCGCCAGGATCCTGCTCAACGCCTAACCGGGAAGGCGCTGCCGTCCGGAGACGCCGCCGCGGAGTTGTTGCCACGGGGGTCGTTACCCCGGAGTTGTTGCAGTGGACGCCGCGGCGGGGTTGTTGCCGGGGCCTTGTTACCCTGACAGGTCGCGGCGCGCACAACCAGCCGCTACGCTCGTGGGCATTACATCTCAGACCCGGAGGGAAAGCCCGTGCGCCGCGTACTCTCTGTCCTGCTGCTCCTGCTGACCATGCTTGCCTTCGGCGCCGCGCCTGCCTCGGCCGTGGCGCCGCAGGAGGTCATCGTCGAGGACACCGCAGGGGTGCTCGACGCCAACACCCTGCTGCCTGCCCTCGAGGACATTGATTTCCGTGAGCCCACCACGGTGGCCGTGTATACCTACAACGGCAGCAAAGAGGCAAACATCAATGAGGATGTGCTGAACTTTGCCCGTGCCGAGCACCCGGAGTGGATCAGCGGGGACGGCCAGAAGTGGGCGGACGGGCTGTTCATCTTTGCCTTGGACCCGGTGGGCCGCCATACCGGCACCTATTTCGGCGAAGACCGGAAGATCCCCCTGGACCAGCAGGAAGACATCCGGGAAGAGGTCAATGACCTTTTCCGCGAAGCACAGTGGACGGACGGCACGATTGCCGCCGTCGAAGAGGCCGCCGAACGTATCAACCGGCCCTGGTACGCGAGTCCCGTCTTCATCGGAGCCTCCGCCGTAGGAGGTGCCGCCGTACTGGCCGGAGCCGGCACCGCCGTCGGACTCCGGCGCCGCCGCGGCACGAAGAATGCCGCACTCCTGAAGACCGCAGACGCCGCGTATTCCAGTGTCACCCGGGATCTGGACGCCACCGAGGTGGATGCCCGCACCATTCCTGCGGATTCCACGTACGGAGCCAAGGTCCTGGAACAGTACCGGACCTTTATGACCAGGTATGCCAAGGCCACCCAGCAGAACAATGCCGCGCATGACCTGACGGCGAAGGACCTTCGGAAACGCAGCAGTACGGCCGTGATCGAAGAATACGCAGACACCGCCACGGAGCTTGACGGCTTGGATGACGTGATTGCGGATACCAATTCCCTGCTGAACAAGGCGCCGGGATGGGAGCGGGCCTGGGACCGCCAGGTCAGCCCGTTCAACGAAGACCTGGACCGGCTCGATGATCTGCTTCAGTCCGAGACGGGGGAAAAGGATTCCGCCACCGCCGCAGCATTGACCGCCTTCCGCACCCGGGTCCGCCAGGACCTGCGCTCCTGGGCTGCGGAACTGTCGGAGGGATCCATCAGTCCCGAAACGGCCCTGGACCGGCTGCGGTCGGCCCGCGGCGAGCTTTCCGATCTACTGAGGAACCACTCCGAAACCGTGATTGCCGGTTATGCGAAGAACGAGCAGGAACGCGAGCTTCTGCGCAACGCCTTCGAGCAGGACAGCGCCCGGCGGCCCGGCCGCAGGGACGGCTACCGGCCCGGCATCCTGGACACGGTCTTTCCGTACTACGCCTTCTACTCAGTGGCCACGTTCACCACGGATCTGGAAAACGGTACAGCCGAAATCAGCTCGGTGCGCTCGGACACCTCCAGCACCACCGGCTACGGGAGCAGCGGCGGCAGCTTCTCGGGTTCAGGCAGCT
The DNA here is from genome assembly GCF_059090685.1 of Arthrobacter sp. Y3225209. Taxonomy (NCBI): domain Bacteria; kingdom Bacillati; phylum Actinomycetota; class Actinomycetes; order Micrococcales; family Micrococcaceae; genus Arthrobacter; species Arthrobacter sp. Y3225209. The sequence continues at coordinate 55,193 of NZ_JBNHFW010000015.1, read as the reverse complement.
CCGGCTCGTTCTAGCCCGGGCGCGTCCCTCACCCGCGGATAATCACCACGTCGAGGGTCCGCGGGCCGTGGACGCCCTCCACCCGTTCCAGCTCAATGTCGCTGGTGGCGCTGGGACCGCTGATCCAGGTCAGCGGATGGGTACCGTCCAGCCCGCGCAGGGCTTCGGGCAGCACACCTGCAATGTCACCGGCACGGACCAGGCAGATGTGGTGATCCGGGATAAGGGAGATGGCCCGGCGTCCCTGATCGGGGCTGCCGTCCAGGATGATGGTCCCGGTTTCCGCGACGGCTGCTGCGCATCCGGTGACCACTGCGTCTGCCGCATCCAGCTCAGCAACGGAGAGCGGTTCCTCCGCAGAATCGGTGATGCGGCCGGGAGCGAGCGCGGTCCAGGCTTCCTCCAGTCCCGGCGGGACCACGTAGGTGGTGCCCTCCCCCAGCAGTTCGGCCACGCGGGCCGGCACGTCGGGCTCATCCACTACACAGACGCCGGCCTTGTAATCCAGCAGCCTGTCGCGCAGCAGTTCGATGCGTTCATCCCCGGGCAGGCCGGATTCGTGCCGGTAATGGCGCGGAATGTCCGGAGCTGCCGGTGCATCATGGAGAGCCGACCGGAGCCGGTCCAGGATTTCAGTACGGGCGCTCATTCCTTTTCCTTTTGCCTGGTGATGGTGGGGGCGTTCTCCCCTGGGGCGGACTTCCCGCGTTCCTTCCCCCACCAGTCCCTGAAGGACTGTGCGGGCGGTGCGGGGATATCCCTGCTTTGCGTCCATCCGGCAGCAATGCCGGGAAGCTTTTTGATTTTCCTGTCCGGACCGGCGGCCAGCTTCCCCAGCGGAAGGGCTTTTTCCACCAAGGCCATACGCCGGCCCGCACCCATGGCCCAGGACGCCGCTTTCATGGCTACGTCCATCTGCCCGGGGATTTTTCTGGTTCCGCGTCTGCTGTCCACGTCCTCGGCCCGCAGGTGAACCAGGATTTCGGGGATGTTGATCTTCACCGGGCAGGCGTCGTAGCAGGCGCCGCACAGCGAGGAGGCGTAGGGCAGCGAGGCGTTCTCCTCGGAGGTAATCCCGGTGAGCAGCGGCGAGAGGATAGCCCCGATGGGACCGGGATAGGTGGAGCCATAAGCATGCCCGCCAGTGCGCTCGTAGACAGGACAGACGTTCATGCACGCACTGCAGCGGATGCAGTGCAGGGCGGACCGTCCCATTTCATCGGCCAGGGCAGCACTGCGTCCGTTATCCAGCAGCACCAGGTGCACGTTCTGCGGTCCGTCGCCCTCGGTCACACCGGTCCACAGCGAGGTGTACGGGTTCATCCGCTCCCCCGTGGAGGAACGCGGCAGCAGCTGCATAAAAACTTCCAGGTCCTGCCAGGAGGGCAGCAGCTTCTCCACGCCCATCACGGTGATCAGGGTCTCGGGCAGGGTCAGGCACATCCGCCCGTTGCCTTCGGATTCGACGACGGCGAGGGTTCCGGACTCGGCAATGGCGAAGTTCGCGCCCGAAACGGCAACTTTGGCGGACAGGAATTTCCGGCGCAGATGCACGCGGGCCGCTTCGGCCAGCCGGGCCGGGTTGTTGGTGAGGCCGGGATCCACATCCGGCATTTCCCGCAGGAAGATGTCCCGGATCTGGGTGCGGTTTTTGTGGATGGCCGGGACCAGGATGTGGCTGGGCTTGTCATGGTCCAGCTGGACAATCAGTTCCGCCAGGTCGGTTTCGAACGCGGCGATGCCCTGCTCTTCGAGGTATTCGTTCAGGCCGATTTCCTGCGTTGCCATGGACTTGACCTTGACCACTTCGTCCGCACCGGCGTCGCGGATCAGGTCCCGCACGGTTTTGTTCGCTTCAGCGGCATCCCGCGCCCAGTGGATTTTCCCGCCCCGGGCGGTGAAGTTCGCCTCGAACTCCTCCAGCAGTTCGGGCAGCCGCGCCATAACGGATTCCTTGATTGCGCTTCCGGCGTCCCGCAGCTCCTCCCAGTCCGGTAGTTCCGCCACCACCCGCAGCCGCTTGTCCCGGATGGTGTGGGTGGCATGGCCCAGGTTCGCGCGCAGCTGGGCGTTGCCCAGTTCCCGCCGGGCCGCCGTGGGAAACGCCTCCGTGGCGTGCAGGTTGCCGTCTCCGAAAACCGGCCGTCCCGGCATACCCAGATAGGTGGAGCTCATCGGCCGGCCTTTCCGCTGATGCCGGCGGCACTGCCGATCCGGTCCGGTGCTGGTGCCGGGTTGTCCCGCGTACTGGCGAGGATCTCGGCGAAATGCAGGGTGGAGATGGTGCTGCCCTGCCGGGAGAGTCCGCCGCCGATGTGCAGCAGGCAGGATGCGTCTCCCCCGGTGCACAGCCCGGCTCCGGTGGCGGCGATGTTGGCGTTTTTGTCCGCCAGCATGGCCGAGGAGACATCGGCGTTCTTCATCGAGAAGGTTCCCCCGAAGCCGCAGCACTGGTCCGCCTGCGGCAGCGGTTCCAGTTCCAGGCCCTCCACCGTGCGCAGCAGGTCCGCCTGCCGGTCTCCCAGCCGCAGCAGCCGCATACCGTGGCAGCTGGGGTGGTAGGTCACCCGGTGGGGATACCAGGAGCCAAGCTGCGCGGCGGCATCGGTGACGCCCAGGACATCGGTCAGCAGTGCGGAAAGCTCATAGGTCCGGGCGCCGACGGCGTTGGCACGGGTTTCCAGGTCTGCGTCGCCAATGGTGCGGGCCAGCATCGCGTGCTGGTGCTTCACGGAGGCAACGCAGGAGCCGGAAGGTGCCACGGCGACGTCGTAATCCTCCGCTTCGAAGGCTTCCACGTGGTTGCGGACCACCGGCACGGCCTCCGGGAAATATCCGGAGTTCATGTGCATCTGGCCGCAGCAGACCTGTCCCGCGGGGAACACCACGGTGTGGCCTAACCGCTCGAGGATGGACACGGTGGCGCGCGCCGTGGAGGGGTACATCGCGTCCACTATGCAGGTGGCGAAAAGTGCAATCTTCATTGGTTGCCCTTCGGCGTACTGTCAACGGCCTGTTGCGGGGCCGGCCTGACGGCGGCCCGCATTGTCTGACCATCTTCAAACATACTCCCCGTCATTGGTATGCCTGAGCCGGCAAGCAGGTAGTTTCAGCCTCCGCTGCGGGTGCCTCCGGCCTGCGCTATTCTCTGATGCATGACTATGGGGAACACCAAAACAATCAGTCTCAACGTCACCTCGAAACGGGCCCGTGCCCGTGGCGAGCTGGTGGTCCAGGCGCCGGTGGCCGAACTGCCCGCCGCCGTCGAACGCGCTTCCTACAGGCTTCCGCGGATGACCGTTACCGGAATCTGGATGGAACGGGCGGAACTCACGGCGGGGACCACGTGGAAGAGCTTCGGCGAGGACATTGTCCTGAGCTTCGAGCCGATCGACGCCGGGACCACGCGGGTCCTCGCCACCAGCACACCCCAGCTGGCCACCACCATCTTTGACTACGGCCAGGGCAAGGCCGATCTGACCGAGGTGCTGAACGCCGTGGCGGCGGAGCTTTAGGAAGAAGCGGCGCCCGGCAGACGGCCGCTAGGACTCCGACGGCAGCGTGGGCGGAATCGCGGGGAGCTCCTGCAGCGACCACTGGTTGCCGTCCAGGTCACTGAAATACACGAAGGTTCCCCAATCCAGCGGGGTAATCTCGCTGGCGGCCACCCCGTGATCCACCAGGTGCTGCCGCGCCTCGGCCGCACTGGGCACCACCACCTGGATCCGCTGGGTCCCCGGCACCATGTCCGTGGTGCCCGGGCCAATCACCACCGAGCAGGCTGATCCCGGCGGAGTCAGCTGCACAAACCGCAGGCTCTCATCCACCCGTTCGTCAAAATCGGCGGTGAAGCCCACCTGGTCCACGTAGAAGTTTTTGGAGGCGTCGACGTCGGACACCGGCACCGGTACAAGTTCGATTCTCCAGTCCATGGCGCCACGCTAGACCGGCCCGAACAGCCCCGGAACCCCCTTTGCGGACAAGGCATGTCCTTGGCGGCAGAGCGGATTACCGCGCAGCCGTCTTCCCGGCCTTCTTCGCGGCCTCGGGCCGGGGCTTGGGACGCCGTTTCTTCCGCCGCCGCGGTCCCTGGCCGCTCATGGGCGGTCGCGGCTCACCGAACCGGGGACCGGTCCAGAACCGCCCGCCGATGAGGACACCGGCCGACACTCCGAAACCAAATACCAGCCCAAAAACGGTCTGACCAGCCAGGAGCAACACGAGGAACAGTACCGGCAGGGCAAGCGACGCCAGGAACCTCTGCTCCGGGGTCTTTGGCCAACGCATCAGCGCGCACCCCGCAAGGACCCCGCCGACCAGGCACGCACCCACCTCGATCGTGGGCGATGCGAGCAGGAAGAGGGCAGTCCCCAGCCCCAGCAGCAGCAGAGCGCTCACGGCATTGACGGCCGCCGGCTGCCAGCCTCCCGGATAGCTGCCCTCTGCATTGCGGCGGCGCGGGTTTTTCCGGCGGAACTCCGCTCCGGCCCGCGGGCCAAGCCAGACATATCCGCCCATGATGCCACCGGCAATGAAGCCCAAAATCCACGGACCCGCCGCAGGGATTCCCACGTCCTGCTGAAGCAGTATCAGGCTTCCCAGGATGAGCAGGAATGCAGGGGCTCCCATGACCATAAAGGCCCGCTGCGACAGGTTGACCACCCGATACAGAAGGGCGCCGTAGATTGCCCCCAGCAGGAAGAAGGCCAATGCTTCGGCCAGGGCCTGCCCGAAGTACAGGACGCACATTCCTGCCGGCAGCAGCACCATTCCGGCACGCAGATTCCGTTCGACGTTCCACTTCGTTGCACTCACGCGGCAATTCCCCCTCGCTGCAAGGGTATCCCCCGCGGTGCTTGTAAGCCTGCTGAGGAATAAGCCGGCTGCACGGCACGTTGGCGCTTACATGACTGATACGACGGATACTTCACCCGCCCTGTCCCCCACCATCGACCTCTTGGACCTCGGCACCGTACACCGCCTGGGCTTCGGCGCCATGCGGATTGTGGGACCCGGTGTCTGGGGCGAGCCCGAAAGCCGCGGCACCGCCGTTGACGTGGTCCGCCGCGCCGTCGAGCTGGGCGTCGACTTCATCGACACCGCCGATTCCTACGGCCCGAACATCAGCGAAGAGATCATCGCCGAAGCGCTCTACCCCTACCCGGACGGCGTGCGCATCGCCACCAAGGTCGGCTTTGTCCGCACCGGACCGGATGTCTGGGTGCCGGTGGGCCGCCCGGAGTACCTGCGCCAGCAGACCGAACTGTCGCTGCGCAAGCTGAAGGTGGACTCCCTGGACCTGCTGCAGCTGCACCGCATCGACCCCAAGGTGGACCGCGACGAGCAGTTCGCCGTACTGCGCGACCTTCAGCAGGAAGGCAAGGTCAAGGCCCTCGGCCTGTCCCAGGTCTCCGTTGAAGACCTGGAGGCCGCCGCGAAGTTCTTCACCGTTTCCACCGTGCAGAACCGCTACAACCTCACCGACCGTTCCTCCGAGGACGTACTGAAGTACTCCGAGGACAACGGCATCGGCTTCATTCCGTGGGCACCGATTTCCGCCGGCGAACTGGCGAAGCAGGGCGGCCCGGTGGATGAAGCGGCCAAGCGCCTGGGTGCCAGCACATCGCAGGTGGCCCTGGCCTGGCTGCTGCGCCGCTCGCCGGTCATGATGCCGATTCCGGGCACGGGCTCCATTGCGCACCTCGAAGACAACCTGGGAGCGGCGAACATCTCCCTTGACGACGCCACCTTCGCGGAGCTCGACGCCGCCGGTGCCGCCGCAGCCGCGGACGCCAAGTAACCTTCCCGCCTCTTATCTTTTTTCCACAGCACCAAGGAGACACAACACATGGCTAACATTCTGATGGTCGTATCCGCCGCCGATTCCCTCACCATGCGGGACGGCAGCGAGCATCCCACCGGCTACTGGGCCGAGGAACTCGTCGAGTCCCACCGCGTCCTGCGCGAAGCCGGGCACACCGTCCGCATCGCCACCCCGGGGGGCGCCAAGCCCACCGTGGACCAGGTATCCCTGGCCCCCGAGTCCGCCGGCAGCGCCGAAAAGGCCGCCGCCTTCACCCAGTACATTGCGTTCATCGACGCCGAGCTGTCCAACCCGCTGGTGCTCGCTGACGCGGACCTGACCGAGTACGACGCCGTGGTCATGCCGGGCGGGCACGGGCCCATGAGCGACCTCGCCTTCGACAAGGACCTGGGCCGGATCCTCACCGAGGCGGACGCCGCCGGCAAGATCATTGCCCCGTTCTGCCACGGCCCGGCCGGCCTGCTCAGCGCCGAGACCGACAACGGCGACTTTGTCTTCGCCGGCCGCAAGGTCACCGTCTTCACCGACGAGGAAGAACTCAACGGCGGCACCGGGGAGAACACCCCCTGGTTCGTCGAGGAAGTCCTGCGGAACAAGGGCGCCGAAGTGGAGACCGGACCGGCCTGGACCAGCTACGTGGTCCGCGACCGCAACCTGATCTCCGGCCAGAACCCCCAGTCCAGCGAAGATGTGGCCAAGGCCGTCATCTCCGCTCTGGCCGAGTAACTACGTGAGAGTCCTGATCGCCGGCTGTGGCGATCTGGGTACGGAAGCCGGCCTGCGGTTCGCCGCAGCCGGCTTTTCCGTGCTCGGCTGGCGGCGCTCCCCGGAAAACCTCCCCGCTCCCATTACCGGCCAGGCCGCGGACCTGACCGGCAGGACGGGCGAACTGCCCCGGATTCCCGCGGGCACCGACGTAGTGGTGATTGCCGTGGCCGCCGGCGAACGCAGCGAAGCGGCCTACCGGGCCGCCTATGTGGACGGGACCGCCAACGTGCTGGACGCCCTGGAGCGCGACGGCGTCCGGCCCCGGCGCATCCTGTTTGTCTCCTCCACCGCGGTCTACGGCGACGCCGGCGGCGGCGAGGTGGATGAGCACACCCCGCCGGCTCCTGCCTCGGTGACCGGTGAAGTGATCCTGGAAGCCGAGCGGCTCCTCCACGACCGCCGCCCCGATGCCGTGGTGCTGCGACTGGCCGGCATCTACGGACCCGGACGCACCCGCCTGATCGATACCGTGTCCGCAGGCACCGCCGTCGTCCCCGCCGGGACCCGGCTGACCAACCGCATCCACCGGGATGATGCAGCCGCCGCCATAGTGCATCTGAGCACACAGGTTTCACATCCGGACCCGCTCTATGTTGGAGTAGATGAGGAGCCGGTGGAACTGGCCGATGTACTGCAGTTCCTGGCCGCCGAACTCCGTACGGAGCTTCCCGCCCCGTCCGACTCCGGAAGCAGCCGCGGCGGCAACCGCCGGATCAGCAACCGGAGACTGCTCGGCACCGGATTCGAGTTCGCCTACCCCACGTTCCGCGAAGGGTACCGGGCCGTCCTGGCCGGCACCGGAGTCCGGCATCCATAGCTTTTTCCGTTCCGACAGTAACCGCACCAGGAGTGCCGAGTGAGCGAAACACCGCCCGAAACCGTACCACCCGGCTCCACTTCATCTGGAGCCGACGCCTCCGCCCGGCCCGCACGCACGGGCGGCCGCACCAGCATCAAGTACATCCTGATGCTCGGCGCCCTGGCCGCGCTGCCAGCAGTCACCACGGACATGTACCTGCCGGCACTGCCCCAGGTGGCGGAGGACCTGCATACCAGTGCCGCCGCAGCGCAGTTCACCCTGTCCGGGACGCTGCTCGGGGCCGCAGTGGGACAGCTGGTGATCGGACCGTTCTCGGACCGGTTCGGCCGCAGGCTGCCGCTGATCATCGGCATCGCCCTGCACGTGCTGGTGTCCCTGGCCTGCTTCCTGGCCCCGAACATCGGCGCCCTGATTGTCCTCCGGCTGCTGCAGGGCTTCTTTAATGCCGCCGCCGGCGTGGTGGCGCTGGCCGTGGTCCGCGACCGGTTCACCGGTTCCACCGCCGCCGCCATGCTGTCGCGGCTGATGCTGATAATCGGGCTAGCCCCGCTGCTGGCACCGTCCATCGGCCAGGCGGTGTCCGGCCTGTGGAACTGGCGGGCGGTGTTCCTCGCGCTGGCACTGATCGGCGTCGTCCTCGGGGCGATTGTGCTCCGGTGGATGCCCGAGACCCTGCCGCCGGAACGGCGCAGGACCAAGGCAGGAGCCAGCACGTTCAGCGGCTTCCGGGTCCTGTTCCGGGACCGCAGGTTCCTCGCACTGGCCGTCATTCCCGGCCTGGGCATGGCAGTGATCATGAGTTATGTGGTGGGATCGCCCTTTGTTTTCCAGGACGAGTACGGGCTCAGCCCCGCGCAGTACGCGCTGGTATTCGCCATCAACGGCGTCGGCATGGTGATCTCCGCCCAGCTCAACGCCTGGCTGGTGGGCAGGTACTCCCCCATGGGCATTCTGCGGGTTGCCGTGATTGTGCTGCTGGGCCTGGCGGTGCTGCTGCCGGTCATTCTGGTGACCGGCCTTGGCGGCGTGGCGGGCCTGACCGCCGGGCTGTGGCTGGTGCTGGCCATGCACGGCTTTATTGCCGCGAACTCCTCGGTGCTGGCCCTGGCCGACTACGGCCACATGGCCGGCAGTGCCGCCGCCATGATCGGTGCCCTGCAGGTGGGGCTGGCCGGACTCATCAGCCCGCTGGTAGGCCTGTTGGGCGGCGGCGCGATGGCGATGGTCTCGGTGATTATCGGCTGCGCGGCACTGATCGTCCTGATCCTGGCCACGGCGACGACGGCGTACCGGGGCGACGCCTCCAACCGGCCCGGACGGCGCCGGCTGCGACAGGGAACGGAGCCCGGAGCCGTCTGAGGCGTTCCCCCGGCGCCGGGCCTCCGCTAGCCCTTCGGGATGGGCGGACCCAGGATCAGCAGGACGCTAAACACCACGGCCACGGCCACCAGCGCCACGGCGCCGGCGGCTATCGGACGGCGCAGCACCATGGCGGCAACCTTGTCGACGGCGTTGGTTGGCTTTTCGCCGCCCGGCGCCATTCGCCAGCCGCCGTCCAGCAGTCCGCGGCGGTCCACGGACTTTTCGAACGGAATGGTTGCCCACGGGATCACCGTGGTGACCAGGCCCAGGATGCCGGTGCGTACCGGCCACTTCTGGTTCGCCCAGACAAAGAGGGTGACCACGCCGTAGGCCAGGAACACAAAACCGTGCAGGCCGCCGGCAATCGGGGTAAAGCTCTCATTCTCGAAGCCGTACTTGAACACCAGTGCTGCAATCAGCAGGGTCCAGGTCACCGCCTCCGCGAAAGCCAGTGCGCGGAAGAGTTTGCGGGGGGTCATATGCGGGAACCACCTTCTGCAGAGATTTACCAACAGTATGTCAGGATGCCGTCAGTGGATGCGAATCCCGCCGACGCAGCAGGACCCGCGGCACAGGGGATGTGCCGCGGGTCCTGCTGCCCTCCGGCCGGGGCGGCCGGTGCGGGTGGTTACTTCACCGAGTTGTTGTAGTTCTCCACTTCAACCTTCAGCTCAGTCACTGAATCCGTGAGCTCGGACTTGCTGTCTCCGCCAAGCAGTGCACCTTCGAGGGCGTTCTCTGCTGCCTCCCGTGCCTGCGGCATGGTGCCGGCCGAGCAGCCCTGGGTGGCCGACGTCAACTCGGTGGCTTCCAGCTGGTCCACGGCCACGTTGAACTGCGGGTGCTGCTCGCGCCACTCCACGTCCTTCGGCTCATCCAGTGCAGCCTTGGAGATCGGGAAGTAGCCGGTGCCGGTGTGCCAGGTTGCCTGGCTTTCCGGCTGGGCGAGGAACTGCATGAACTCCCAGGAAGCCTGCTTCTCCGCTTCCGAGTGACCCTCGTCGGAGACCCAGAGCGATGCTCCGCCGATGATGGGTCCCGAATCGTTCTGCTCGATCTTCGGGTAGAAGCCCACGCCGAGCTCAAAGCCCTGTTCGTCGGCTGCCTTCTGCATACCGCCCAGGGCGCCGGTGGATTCCAGCGTGATGCCGATGGTGCCGCTCTTGAAGGCATTCTGCGCGTCTGCGGTGACCCGGCCGGTGTTGCCGGCTACCCCGGTATCCACCAGTTCCTTCCACCAGTCGACAAACTGGACGGCGGTGTCATTATTGAACGTGTATTCGCCGGCCCGCTCGCCTGACCGGCCGTTGTCCGGGCCGCAGTAAAGCTCGCCGTTGGCAGCAATTTCCTGCTCCAGCAGCCAGCCGTAAATGGCGGCGTTGAAGCCGAACTCGGCGGGGCCGCCGTTGACCTTGGACAGCTTATTGGCTGCATCCCCGACTTCATCCAGCGTTGCCGGCGCCGTCTCCGGGTCCAGGCCTGCTGCTTCGAAGAGGGTCTTGTTGTAGTAGAGCACCGGCATGGAGGTGTTGAACGGCATGGACCACAGCTCGTCATCGATGGTGTAGTAGCCGGCAATATTGGGCTGCAGGTCCGAGACGTCATATTCATCCCGGTCAATAAACGCCTGCGTGGGCAGTACGGCGCCGGAATCAATCATGAACTGGGTGCCGATGTCATAGATCTGCACCATGCTGGGCGCGCTGTTGGACTGCACCGCAGCCTTGTACTTGGTGATGGTGGTGTCGTAATCACCTTGGTAGACGCTTTTGACTTCAACCTTGCCCTCGTTGGCAGCGTTGAACTCTGCGATCAGCTTGTCCAGGGTTTCACCGTTGGTGCCGTCCATGGAGTGCCAGAAATTGACCTCGGTTACCCCTTCCGCCTGTTCCAGGGCGTCAGCGGCAGGCGCTTCGCCGGCCGCCCCCTCGCTTCCGCCGCCGCAGGCGGACAGTGCCAGGGCGAGAGCGGCGGCGCCTGCCAGCAGCGGCAGGCGCAGTGCTCGTGGTGTGGTTCGCATTGAATTCCCTTCAAGGTTCGGCCGGCGGTGTGCCCGCCGGAGGATGCTGAGTGATTGGTTGCCGGGGTTACTTGATCGAGCCGGCAGTGAGGCCGCGGACAATAAAGCGCTGTCCGAAGATGACCAGGATGAGGGTGGGAATGATGGCCAGGACCGTTCCTGCCAGCACCAGCCCCGCGTTGAAGTTGTCCGCGGACCGCAGCTGGGTGATGCCGATCTGGATGGTCTGCATTTCCGGAGTCTGGGTGACCAGCAGCGGCCAGAAGTACATGTTCCAGGCAGAGAGGAAGGACCAGATTCCCAGGGCAGCCAATGTGGGCTTGGAAAGCGGCACCAGTACGGAACGCAGGAAGCGCATGTGGCCGGCGCCGTCAATCCGGGAGGCTTCCCAGAGTTCCACCGGAAAGGACATAAAAGCCTGCCGCAGCAGGAAGATGCCGAATCCGTGGGCCAGGAACGGCAGCACCAGGGCAGGAACCGTATTGATCAGTCCGGCATTGGACATGGTCAGGTAGTTCGGAATGATGATGGCCTCGGACGGCACCATCATGCTGCACATAAACAGGGCAAACCAGAAGAACCGCCAGCGTACTTTCAGGAACACCAGGGCGTAGGCGGCGAGCAGGGAGGTGACCAGCTGGCCCAGAGTGATCAGTCCTGCCATCACCACCGAGTTCACGTACTGCCGGCCCAGCGGAATGGTGTTCAGCGCACCGGCAAAGTTCTCGGCCCGGAAACCGTTAAAGGGCCAGAGCGACGCCGGGTAGGCGTTGATGTCCGCCGGCCCCATAAACGCGCCGACAAAGCCAAAGTAAACCGGGAAGAGAACAATAACCGCACCAAGCGAAAGCGCCAGGTAGGTCAGCACCCGTCCCAGGGTCAGCGGACGCCGCTGCCGTGCCCTCGGTGCAGCAGCGCGTTGCTCGCGCCGTGCGGGTGCGGCGGCGCGGGGTTTCTCGGCGGCCGGGACTGCAGTGCTGCTCATCGGTAGAACACCTTTCGTTCCAGGACGCCGAATTGGATGGCGGATACCGCCACCACAATGATCAGCAGGACTACGGCCTGGGCGGAGGCATAGCCGAAGTTTGAGTTGTTATTGGCGAAGGCCTGCTCGTAAATGGAGTAAACAAGCGTGGTGGTGCTGTCCTGCGGGCCTCCCTTTGTAAGGATGTGGATCTGTCCGAAGCTTTGCAGGGCGTGGATGGTGCCGGTCACCAGCAGGAAGAACAGCTGTGGCGTGAGCAGCGGCATGATGATGGAGCGCTGCATCCGCCAGCCGTGGGCTCCGTCCAGCCGGGCCGCTTCCACCACGTCCTCGGAAACCGCTCCGAGGCCGGCGGACAGGACGAGCAGGTTGTAGCCAAGCTGCATCCAGACCGTGGCCAGCGAGACCGAGAGCAGCGCCCAGGCCGGGTCCGTCAGCCAGCCGACGCGGTCCAGCCCGAAGAAGCCCAACATGCCGTTGAGTACGCCGGTGGCCTGGTTGAACATCACCCCGAAAATCACCGAGGCGGTGGCCACGGAATAGGCGAAGGGAAGTGCGAAGGCCGTACGGAAAAACCGCACCGCCTTGATCTTTTGATGCAGCAGCAGGGCCAGGCCCAGCGCCAGGGCGATGGAGGGAACCACCGTCATGACGGTGAAGGCCAGGGTTACCCACATAACCGTCCAGAAACCCGAATCCGTGAACAGGCGTGTGTACTGGTCGAACCCGACAAATCCCGAGGGGCGCCCGAACAGGTCGCTGCCCTGAAATGACAGGAACACCGAGCGCAGAAGGGGATAGAAAAGAAATGCCGCGAAAACCACAAGGGCTGGCACGAGGTACCACAGAGCCTTGAAACTGCCACGATCCGTTTGACGGTCCTGCTCCGTTTTGGCTGTTTTCCGGGTGGTGCCTACCGGTTTACTAACGGTGCTCATGCACCCGTGCCGGGATTGGGGAACCCGGCCGTTTGTGTGCTGCGCGGACATTGGACGGTTCCGTCCAGCTGCAGCAATTCACCCCATGAAATTCTCATCAGTTATTTCCGTCCATGCGTATGCGGTGCGTTGGGCACCGAGATATTAGTGTTACATCTGTCACACTAGCGAATTTTTCCGCCTAGACAATAAACGCAGGACCAACACCCGATGAACACTCTCGGCGGATATCGGGTATTACCCGCCACCACAAAAAGACTGCCGCGACGGCGGTATCCGGTGGCGGCCAGCTGCCCGGCCCCCACCTTGCCCAGGTCGCGGGTCAGGGCCGCGGGATCGGACCGCGACGGCGGTCACAGGCGCGGGTTTACCCTGACGGCGCGTAGGTCAGCGGTTCCGTAATCCACTCGATGTCATTCCACGGATCCATCCGCTGCAGGATGTCAAAGCAGGTGCGGCAGAAATCCACCACGGCCTGCTGCGGATTGGCATAGGAAAAGGCGTCCTCGAGGGTGAGGACAAATTCGCTGGATTTGGCCAGGAACCGTGCCTTGGACGGGGAGAGCATACTGCCGTAACTGCCGATGTCGGAGAGGAACGGATAGGGCATCACGTAAAAGGCCGGGTCAGTGAAGGACGGGTCCCCGGGCCAGAAACCGAACTCGCAGAACCTCTCATCAAAACTGTTGGCCGAGATCCGGCCGCGGCCCGGATAGGGGGCGGACTGCCCGCTGTAGAGGGCCCCGGACAAGTCCATGGATCCGAACCAATAGGCCGGGAGGTGCACCTTGCCGCGCTGCGGGGCGAGAAACTGTGTCAGGCCGCGCTGTGCGAAGTGCAGGTTGTCCAGGAACAACTCCACGGCATGCCGGTCATAGGTATGGTGCCTGGTGTCTTCGGGAAAAGGCACCGGATCATGGAATTCCTGCGGTTGCGTGTTGACTGCGGTGGGTGCCTGGATGAACTCGAGGCCCGCCATCAGCTGCTGGTAGAAGTCTGCAACACTCAGGCCGTCATTCAGGTCCAGCCTGGTGCGGATGCCGCTGCTGTCCTGGACGTCCACGTGGTGCCGGCGCAGGTTGAAGTAAATTTCGAAGTTTGTGTCCGGGCCGGGAATGACGCCGGTGCCGATGCCCTGCACGCTGAGCGGCATCCGCACGTGCCCCCATTCAGGTTCCGGATAGCTGCGCTGCAGTTTCACCTTGCCCGCCACCTGGAGATACAGATGCAGTGTGTCCGCAGTGGCCTGCCAGTCGGGAAAGCTCAGGAAGTTCTTGTCCATGGGACCCGCCTTTGGTCGGTGACGGACAGCGAACGTGCTCTTCACCCAGTCTGAAACCTGCCCCTGGCCGGGTCAACGGAGGCGCGTTTCGGGGGGGGCCGGGCTAGCGGACAACCGGGACGGCCGGCGGCTCCTCGCTGGTGTCCCGGCCTGCATCCGCGGGTCCGCCCGGAACAGCCGGCGCCAGCAGGTTCCCCGGGAAATCCGTGATGACCGCATCCACGCCCAGCGCAAGGACGGCAGCCGTGTCGGCATCCGAGTTCACGGTGTAGACCCACAGCCCCAGTTCGGCGGCACGGACGGCCGCTGCACCCTGTGCGGTCAGGCACCGGTGATCAGCCACCACTCCCCTGACCCGGGGGTCCGTGCCCGCAAGCAGCACGGCGTCCGGATCGGTGGAGACCAGCTGCCAGGCAGGCAGGTGCAGGTCGGCCAGCCTGCTGACGGAGGCGGGGTCAAAGGAGCTCACGGCCAGCTGCTGTGTTTCGAGCAGCTGCACCCAGTCCGGGTTCCCCGCCAGCATCAGGGCCAGTTCCTGCTCCACCCCCGGTGAACTGGCCGGTGACTTGATCTCAAGGTTAACGCCGAGCTCAAAGCCGAGCGCTGCAGGCAGCTCGGAGAGGAACACAATCGGCTCGCCCGCGTACTCCGGGCCGAAATGGGCTCCGGCGTCGAGCCTGCGCAGTTCCCCGGCGGTGAAAGAGGTGATGGGATCCTCGGCGCGCAGGGGGTATACCTGCGCCACGTTGGTGGTGCGGACGCCGGTTTCGTCATGGAAAAGGAACAATTCACCGTCGGCGGTAAGCCGGACATCGGTTTCAATCATGTTTGCCCCGGCCACAGCGGCCTGTGCAAAGGCGGCCGCCGTGTTTTCCGGCGCAAACCCGCTGTTGCCGCGGTGCCCCACCACCAGCGGAATATGCCGTCCCGGAACGTTAGATTCTGCTTTTTCTGCCACCTGCCGGGACCACTTCCGCTTGGTTTTTCCGCCCCCGCGCCGGGGACCTGTCCTCGTCGATGGTAGGCCCGATTCGCACTTTGACCGTAAATACGTGCCGAGGCCCACGACTATATGTGTGCCACGCTAAACGGTGCAGTTTACGTGCCGGAGAACAGTAGGCTAACGGCGGAGGAAAACTCCGGCGTAGGAAATACGACCTTTATGCAGTGGGGGAAATGTGCGGTTACACCATGTCCAGGTATCAATACCCAGCGACGGCGAGGAATCAGCCCGGCGGTTCTACGCCGATGCACTGGGACTGACCGAGGTGCCCAAGCCGCCGTCGCTGGCCGGGCGGGGCGGCTGCTGGTTCCGGGCGTTCGACGGCGACGCGGTGGTGGCGGAAATCCACCTGGGTGTTGACTCCCCCTTTGTCCCGGCGAAGAAGGCGCATCCCGCATTCGTCCTTGACTCGGCGGCAGCGTTGGAGGAACTCGGCGGCCGGCTTCAGGCCCACGGCTTCGAGGTCTCCTGGACGGAACGGCACACCTTCGAGGGATATGAACGCTTCCATTGCCGGGACCCGTTCGGGAACCGGGTGGAAGTCCTGTCCCCTCCGGCGGTCTGAGCCGGCTTAGGGATTTACCGCTTCGCCACCGAGGCAGCCACGGGCGCCGTGCTCTGGCGCACCACCAGTGAGGTGGCCAGGTCCAGGCGCAGGTTGTTCGGCCGCTCCCCCTCATACAGGCGTACCGCCATTCGCGCCGCCTCTTCGGCCATTTCGATCAGCGGCTGATGCACCGTGGTGAGCGCCGGACTGGACCACTGCGCCACCTGCAGATCGTCATACCCGACAATCGACAGTTCCTCCGGAACCGCAATGCCCAGCTGCCGTGCGGCGTCGAGCACCCCGAGAGCCTGCAGGTCGCTGCCGGCAAAGATTGCGGTGGGCCGGTCCGGCAGTGACAGCAGCTCCAGGGCGTGGTCGCGGCCGCCGTCCACATGGAAATTGCCGTAACGGATCAGGTCCTTGTCCAGGGGCAGCGCGGCGGCGTTCAACGCTGACCGGTAGCCGTCGATGCGGGCCAAGGAACACATCATGTCCTCGGGGCCGGTGATGGCGGCAATCCGGGTGTGTCCCAGCTCGATCAGGTGGCGGGTGGCCATCATGCCGCCGGACCAGTTTGCCGAGCCCACCGAGGGCACGTCCGGGGCAGGGTCCCCGGCCGGGTCGATGATGACAAACGGGATGGACCGGGCCTCCAGCTGGCGGCGCGAATCCTGCGCCAGGTCGGAGAAAACGAGCACGACGCCGACCGGCCGGCGGGCAATCACCCCTTCCACCCACTCGGGCGAGGGCGCATGCCGGGTGCCGCTTTCGGTCAGGACCACGCTCAGCCCTTTTTCACGGGCCACGTTTTCCACCCCGCGGATGATTTCCAGCGCCCAGGCGCTCTCGAGTTCATGGAACACCAGTTCCAGCAGCCGGGACTTGGCTCCGCCCTTCCGGCGGTAGCCGTGGTCCTCCAGGAGGGCCTCCACTTTCGCGCGAGTGTGCCGGGAAACGTCGGTCCTGCCGTTGAGGACTTTCGAAACCGTCGAGAGCGAAACCTCGGCTTCGGCAGCGAGGTCCGCCAGGGTGACGGGGTTCTGCGGCGCAGTTGGCGGCATGGGGATCCTTAGAGTCTTCGAAACAACACAGCGGAAATCAGTTTATAGAAAGTGTTGCGCATCACATTACGCGCAACTTATGCTGACGGCGTCAAGTAACTTTCGATCAATATACCGAAACTTTCGGAAGGTGTTCAATGAGGAACAACCCATCGCTACGGACCCCGGTCCTGGCCGCCGCCGGTGTACTGGCGCTCGGCCTCTCCCTGGCAGGCTGCGGAGGCAGTGACTCCGCAGGCTCAGACCGTCCTGAAAACGAGATCCACGTCCTGGTGTACGGCGACGCCAGCAACGACGTTGAAAACGCCATGGTCGACAAGTTCAACGAAACTTCCGATGTGAAGGTTGTGCTGGACACCATCCCGGGCGCGGAATACCAGCAGAAGCTGCAAACGGTCATGAGCACGGATGCAGCACCGGACATCTTCTTCAACTGGGGCGGCGGCAGCATCTCCGACTTCGTGGAGGCTGATCTGCTGATGCCCCTGGATGACTTCATCGAGGAGGACCCGCAGCTCGAGGAGGCGTTCCTGCCCTCAGTCTTCGACGTCGCCAGGGTGGATGACACCCCGTACGGCATTCCGATGCGCGGAACCCAGCCCGTCATGCTCTTCTCCAACAAAGAGGTTCTGGCCTCCGCCGGCATCTCCGAGCCCCCGCAGACCTGGGATGACCTGCTCGACGCCGTGGATAAGCTCAAGGCCGCCGGCAAGACTCCGATCGCCCTGGGCGGCGGCGACGAATGGCCCACCCAGATGTGGTTCTCCTACGTCTATGACCGGGTGGCCGGTCCCGAACTCTTCGCCTCCGCACTCGAGGGCGACACCGAGGTCTGGGACTCCGAGGAAAGCCGGGAGTCATTGGGCATGCTGCGCGACCTCGTGGATTCCGGGGCGTTCGGCACCAACTTCCAGTCGGTGAAGTTCACCGACGGCGGCTCCCACACCCTGCTCTCCAGCGGTGAGGCAGGCTTCGAACTGATGGGCTCATGGGAGTACTCCACCATCCAGGACATCAACCCTGAGTTTGCGGAGAACAGCCTGGGCTGGAGCGAATTCCCGGAGATCGAAGGCGGCAAGGGTGACGCTGCCAACCTGGTCGGCAACACCAACAACTACTACTCGGTCCTGAAGGACACCCGGTACCCGGACGCCGCCCGCGACTTCCTGAAACTGATGTACTCGGATGAGTTCGTCCAGGAGCACATGGCCATCGGCAACCTGCCCACCACCACCAACACCGAGCAGTTCCTGGACCAGGCGGCCAACCCGGACTATGCCAGCTTCCAGTTCGGCCTGGTGCAGGACGCCCCGAACTTCCAGCTCTCCTGGGACCAGGCGTACCCGCCGGCGGCAACGCCCACCATCCATAGCGCCGTGTCCGATTTCTTCGCCGGAAGTATCGACGAAGACGGCTTTATTGCCGCCATGCAGTCCCTGAAGAAGTAGCCGGAGCGAAGGCCGAACCATGACTACTCTGCTTCCACCCCGGCCTCCGGCCGCATCGGATAACCCCGGCAAGGGTTCTCCGGTGCGGCCGGGCCGGGCCCGGCTCAACCGTCCGGGCGTGGCCTGGACCCTGCCGGCCACCATCTTTTTCCTGCTATTCGCCGCAGTGCCGCTGGTCGCCGTCGTTGTGCTGTCCTTTATGACCTGGACGGGGCTGGGGGAACCGAAGTTTGTGGGCATGGAGAACTGGCAGACGCTCGCCGGTGATTCGGTGATGCTCAAGAGCCTGTGGCTGAGCCTGCTGTTCATTGTGCTGGGGGTGGTGACCCAGACGCCGGTGAGTATCCTGCTGGGCGTCTGGGCCGCCGGCCCGCAGCGAAACCGTGCAGTGCTCAGCGCCATCTTCTTCCTTCCGCTGCTGCTCTCCTCGGCCGCCATCTCCGTACTGTGGCGCGCCCTGCTGGACCCGAACTTCGGTGTACCGGCCCAGTTCCGGTGGCTGTTCGGGGACGGCAACCTGTTTGGCCACCAGTCCACTGCCATCGGCGTGATCATTTTTGTGAGCATGTGGCAGTTCACCCCGTTCCACACGCTGATCTACCAGGGCGCCGCCAAGTCCGTTCCACCGGTGCTGTACCAGGCCGCGGAGGTGGACGGGGCCGGACGGATCCGGCAGTTCTTCTCCATCACGCTTCCGCAGCTGCGCAACAGCATGATCACCTCCGTGATCCTGATGGTGGTGGGCGGACTGACCACCTTCGAAACGGTGCTGATCCTGACCAACGGCGGTCCCGGCACGGATACCACCATCACCGCCTTCTACATGTTTGAGGAAGCCTTCCGCCGCTACAACTTCGGCATGGGTTCGGCCATTGCGCTGGTCCTGGTGGTGGTGGCCACCGCCATCTCGCTGATCATGGTCAAGCTCTCCGGCTACGACAAGATGCGCAGCACCATGGAGGGAGTCTGATGCGTACCCGACCCAATTACATTGCCGGGGCTGCGGTCACCGTCTGGCTCCTGATCGTGGCCCTGCCGCTGTACGTGATGGTGGCGGCCAGCGTGCAGACCCGTTCCGATTTCAGTGCCAACGGACCGGTGGCACTGCCCACCAACCTGACCCTGGACAACTTCCTCGAGGTGTTCAACAGCGGTTTCGGCAGGTATTTCCTGAACACGTTTTTGGTCACCGCCGGTGTGGTGGGCATTGTGCTGCTGGTGGTGCCGCCGCTGGCCTACGCCATTGTCCGCAGCCAGTCCCGGGCCACTACGCTGATCTTCCGGTTCTTCCTGCTGGGCCTGGCTATTCCGGTCCAGGCCGTGATTGTGCCGATGTTCTACCTGATCAATTCGGTGGGCCTGTATGACACGCTGCTGGGCATCATCCTGCCCACTGCGGCCTTTGCCCTGCCCATCTGCACGCTGATCCTTTCGGGAACCATGCGGGACATTACCCCCGAGCTTTATGAGGCAATGTCAGTGGACGGTGCGAGCACCTGGCGGACCTTTATCCGCCTGGTGCTGCCGCTGTCCAAGGGCGGGCTGTCCACCATTGCCGTCTTTGCCGCCCTGCAGGGCTGGAACGGGTTCCTGCTGCCGCTGATCCTGACCCAGTCCGATGCCACGAAGGTGGTCACTCTGGGCCTCTTCAACTTCCAAACCCAGTACGGCATCAACGTGCCGGGCATCCTCGCCGCAGTGATGCTCTCCATGGTTCCGGTGCTGCTGGTGTACCTCTTCGCGCGCCGAGCGCTGGTCCAGGGCCTTATGGGCGTGGGCGGAAAGTAGACATGAGCGAAACAACCGTTGATTACCTCCCCTGGCGGGACACCTCCCGGACCACTGAGGACCGTGCCTCCCTGCTGGCGGCACAGATGACCCGTCGCGAGAAGGTGGCCCAGCTCTTCGGCGTCTGGGTGGGAGCCTCCAGCGAAGGCGGCCAGGTGGCTCCGCACCAGCACGACATGAAGGAACCCGTACCGCTGGAGGACCTGCTCCCCGACGGACTCGGCCAGCTCACCCGGCCGTTCGGCACCCATCCGGTGGATGCCGGGATGGGGGCCCTGTCCCTGATGCGCACCCAGGAGCGGATCGCCGCAGCCAACCGGTTCGGCATCCCGGCCATGGCGCACGAGGAATGCCTTGCCGGCTTCGCTGCCTGGGGTGCCACCGCCTATCCGGTGCCGCTGTCCTGGGGCGCCACCTTCAACCCGGAGCTCATTGGCCGGGTAGGGGCCGCCATCGGTACGGACCTGCGTTCGGTGGGCGTGCATCAGGGCCTGGCCCCGGTGCTCGACGTCGTCCGCGACGCCCGCTGGGGACGGGTGGAGGAAACCATCGGCGAGGATCCCTATCTGGTGGGCAGTATCGCCTCCGCCTACATCCGGGGCCTGGAAGGCGCCGGCGTGGTGGCCACCCTCAAACACTTCGTGGGCTATTCGGCGTCCAAGGCCGGGCGCAACCTCGCCCCCGTGTCCATCGGCGTCCGCGAGCGCAACGACGTCCTGCTGGTCCCCTTTGAAATGGCGGTGCGGGAAACCGGGGTGCGTTCGGTGATGCACGCCTATACCGACGTCGACGGCGTGCCCTCCGCCGCGGACCGGGACCTGCTGACCGGGCTGCTGCGGGACAGGTGGGGGTTCGAGGGCACCGTGGTCGCGGACTACTTCGGTGTCGGGTTCCTCAAGGAACTGCACCGCGTGGCCGGCACCATGGGCCAGGCCGCCGCGGCGGCGCTGACCGCCGGCGTCGACGTCGAACTGCCCACCGTGGATGCCTTCGGCGAGCCGCTGCTGGCCGAGCTGGAGTCCGGCCGGCTGGACGAAGCCGTCATCGACACGGCATTGCACCGCGTCCTGACCCAGAAGATCCAGCTGGGCCTGCTGGACCCGGACTGGTCCCCCGCACCCCCGGTCCTGTCCGGGACGGATCCGGACCCCGCCGCCGTCCGGGGTTCCGTGGACCTGGACGGACCGCAGAACCGCGCCCTGGCCGCCGAAGTGGCCGAACAGGCACTGGTGCTGACCGCCAACCACGGCATTCTGCCCCTGGCAGCGCCGGGACGGATCGCCGTCGTCGGGCCCAATGCGGATAACCCCATGGCCTTCCTGGGCTGTTACTCCTTCCCCGCCCACGTGGGAGTGCAGCATCCGGAAGTAGCCGCCGGAATCGAACTGCCCACCGTGGCCGCGTCGCTGCGGGCCGAGTTCCCGAACAGCGAGATCACCGTGGCCCAGGGCTGCAGCGTGGACGGGCCGGAAGCCGACGGATTCGCTGCCGCGCTCGCAGCGGCCCGGGGCGCGGACGTTGCCGTAGCCGTCCTGGGTGACCGGTCCGGGCTGTTTGGCCGCGGCACCAGCGGGGAGGGCTGCGACACCGAATCGCTGGTACTGCCCGGCGTGCAGCAGCAGTTCCTCGAGGCACTGCTGGACACGGGGACCCCGGTGGTCCTGGTGCTGCTGACCGGCCGTCCCTACGCGCTGGGCCGTGCAGTAACCGGGGCAGCAGCAATAGTGCAGGCCTTTTTTCCTGGCGAGGAAGGCGGACCTGCCGTGGCAGGGGTACTCAGCGGCCGGGTCAATCCCAGCGGCCGGCTGCCGGTGAGTGTGCCGGCCTCCCCCGGCGCCCAGCCCTCCACTTACCTGGCGGCGCCGCTGGCACAGTCCAGTGACGTTTCCAGCATTGACCCGACGCCCGCGTTCGCGTTCGGCCACGGGCTGGGCTACAGCACCTTCGCCTGGTCCGATGCCGCGTTGGAAGGTCCGGCGGAGTTCGGCGTCGACGGCGAAACCTCGGTTGGCGTGACGGTCACCAACACTTCCGAACGCGACGGCGCGGAGATCGTCCAGCTCTACCTGCATGATCCGGTGGCGTCCGTGGTCCGTCCGGTGCAGCGGCTGGCCGGGTTCGCCCGGGTGCCGCTGGCCGCGGGCGCGTCGGCACGGGTGTCCTTCACTGTGCCCGCTGACGCTGCGTCCTTCACCGGTCGGGACGGGCACCGTATTGTGGAGCCCGGAGAGTTGGAACTGCGACTCGGGGCCTCCAGCGGCGACATCCGCGCCGCCCTGCCGGTTAGCCTGATCGGAACAGTCCGGGAGGTGGACCACACCCGGCGGCTGCACTGCCCCGCGGCCGTGACCCCGGCCTGACACCAGCACCGGAACAAGCACTGAAAACGAGGACCCGCCGATGTACTCCGATCTGCCTGTCGACCAGCTCGCCACGTACCGCGGCACCACCAGCGAGCCCAAGGACTTTGATGCGTTCTGGGAAGACACCTTGGACGATGCCCGGCTCTACCCGCTGGCGCTGAAAGTCACCCCGTGCCCGGCAACACTGCGCACGGTGGAACTGTACGACGTCGTCTTTTCCGGCTTCGGCGGTGAACTGATCCGCGCCTGGCTGCGGCTGCCGGCCCAGCCACTGCGCACCGAGGGCCCCATCCCGGGTGTGGTGCAGTTTGCCGGGTACGGCGGTGGCCGCGGCGACGCACACGAGAACCTGTTCTGGGCGTCCGCCGGCTTCGCGCATCTTCACATGGATTCCCGCGGCCAGGGCGCCGGCTGGAGTAAGGGCGCAACGCCCGACGGCGCGGGCAGTGCCGGCCCGCAGGGTCCCGGTGTGATGACCCGCGGGATACTGGATCCGGAGACCTATTACTACCGACGGCTGTTTACTGACGCCGTACGGGCGGTGCAGTCCCTGCGTTCACTGGATTCAGCCGAAGTTGGCGGTCCGGACGGTGCTGCTGACCTGCGCGGCGTCGTGGATCCGGACCGGGTGGCCGTACTGGGGCAGAGCCAGGGAGGATCCGTGGCACTGGCAGCCGGGGCGTTCTGTCCCCAGGTGGCCGCCGTCGTCGCCTTTGTCCCGTACCTCGCAGACATTCCGCGGGCGGTGAGCGTCACAGATGCGTACCCTTTCCGGGAAGTCTGTGACTTCCTTGCCGTCCATCGCGGGTCCACCGACCGGGTGATGGAAACACTGCGCTATTTCGACGCCGTCCATTTGGCCCGGCGCTCCAAGGCGCCGGCGCTGTTCTCCGTAGGTCTGATGGACACGATCACTCCGCCGTCCACGGTCTACGCCGCATACAACAACTATGCCGGTCCCAAGGATCTGGGGGTGTGGCCCTTTAACGGGCACGAGGCCGGCGGTATCGAAGATGACCTGGCCGCACTGGACTTCCTGCAGAAACAGCTCGGCGGCGGGTAGGACGGGTCAGGACCTACGCCTGCGGGTTATCAGCAGTAAACAGCTCGCACACAGTGTTGTAGTAGCGATCCGTAGGTCCCCGGTACTGCAGGCCGGTTTTCTCGCAAACCCGCATGGACGCCGCATTCGCAGGGATGGTGACCGCCACAACGCGCGGCAGGCCGGCATCGAACGCATGCTGCAACACAACGGCTGCCGCTTCCGACGCGTATCCCTTTCCCCAGCTATCCGGGTGGAAATGCCAGCCGATTTCAATATCACCGGACGGCCGCCGTTCCGGGCCCGACGCCGGAATAGGCTTGAGCAGCAGGGTCCCGGCAAGTTCTCCGGAGTGCTTGTCCTCCACCGCCCGGATGCCGCAGGTTCCGTCGTCCCGCCGATGCCACGCTTCGATGAGGGCCAGTGCCTCGGACCGGTTCTGCATCAGCTGTGGAGGATTGCCGATGTACCGCTGGACCTCCATTCGCGAGTACAGGTCCAGAACGAAGTCCGCGTCTGCGGACGTGTACGGGCGCAGCAGCAGCCGGCGGGTTTCGAGGGTCAGCATCGGAGCAGTCTACGTCCGCCCTGGGCAGGGTACTGACTTGCCCAGGGCTGCCGGGAACAGAGGCCGGCGCTTAGATCCCGGCGATCCGGAATCCGAGCCGGTGTTCTTCCCCGGGGGCCAGCACAATCAGGCCCTCGCCGGAGTTAAAGGCATCCGGCGGGCAGGTCATGGGTTCGGCGGCAACACCGAGGCGGCCCATTTGCTCGCCGGAGTAGATTTGGAGCCAGGGCGCGGACTTACCGTCCGCCGACAGTACGGACCCGATGCCGGTTTCCGGATCGGTCAGGCGCACCTGCCACTCGCCGTCGGGCAGGCCGGCATAGGCGTGATCGGCGGTGCGGCTGCCGATGGGTTCGTCGGAGGTGAACTCCAGCGGGCTGCCCGCTACATCCTGCAGTTCGGACAGGTCCAGGGGACGTCCCGGCTGGTCCGGTCCGCCCAGAACCTGCGCCGCCGGCACCTCCAGCACACACCGGTCCACCGGCGCCAGATCTGCGGTCAGATACGGATGGGTGGAGACACCGTACGGGGCCGCCGAGGTGCCGGCGTTCCGTGCGGCCAGTTCCACGCTGAGCCCGGTCTCGGCGTCGAGCATGTAGACCGCTTCCAGCTCCAGCGGGAACGGATAGCCCGGCTGGCCCATCAGCCGATGCCTGAGCACCACCCGGTCCTGCGCGGAGTCCGCGACCTCCCACTCGTCCCAGCAGACCAGCCCGTGCAGCGCCATCGCGGTCTCGGGCTCGTTGACCGGCACCTGGTAGTCGGTGCCCTCAAAGGAGTAGCGGCCGCCGGTGATCCGGTTGGGCCAGGGCATCAGCACCTTGCCGGTATAGGCGTGCGGCACGGTGTCCTCGGCCAGCGGCAGCACCACGTGCCGGCCGTCGCGGGTGAGGGCGGCCAGAGTGGCGCCGACGGGGAAAACGGTGGCGCGGTACGGGCCGGCGGACAGTTCCACGGGGGTGCCGTTGGGGCCGAAGGAAGTAGTCATGGCATCGAGCCTATCGGGTGGCGGGCAGTCCCGCGTGTCCGGCCACCTGCCGGTAGCGGCGCAGCACCGCGGGCGCGGGATCGGCAGTGATCACGGTGGTGGACGCCGCGTCATCCCAGGCCGGCCAGGCACCGGTGAGGACGGCGGCGGCCTGCCGGGCGGCGCCGTCGGCCACGTACTCCCCGGGTGGGGGCACACTCACCGGCAGCTCAAAGACTGCCGCGATCATCTGCTGCATCGCCGCGGATCGGGCGGCACCGCCCACCAGGATCACGCGTTCTGGCGTGACGCCGGTGTCGCTGAGGGCGGCAAAACAGTCGGCGAGGGAGCAGGCCACGCCCTCTACGGCGGCGCGGGCCAGGTTGGCGGGGGTGAAGTTCGTGAGCGTCATCCCGTGCAGCGAGCCGGTGGCATCGGGCAGGTTAGGGGTCCGCTCCCCCTCGAAATAGGGCACCATAACCAGGCCTTCCGCCCCGCTCGGCGCGGTCAGTGCCAGCCTGGTCAGTTCGGGCAGGTCGACGCCGAGCATCCCGGCGGTGGCATCCAGCACCCGTGAGGCGTTCAAAGTGCAGGCCAGCGGCAGGAAGTTCCCGCCGGCATCAGCGAAGCCGGCCACCAGCCCGGTGGAATCCGCCGTAGGGGCATCGGCGACGGCGAACACCGTGCCGGACGTGCCGATGGAAACCACAACGTCCCCCACACCGGCGGCAACACCCAGCCCGGCCGCAGCGTTGTCACCGGCACCGGGTCCGATCAGGGCGCCGGACGGGGTCCGTCCCGCCGCCTCGAGCGGCCCGAGCACCCGGGGAAGCCGGGGTACATGACCCAGGGTCTGTTCCAGGACGTCGGGCAGGTATTCTCCGCTGGCCGGTGACCAGTAGCCCGTGCCGGAGGCATCGGACCGGTCGGTGGTGAGTGCGGCCAGGCCGTCAGCACCTGATCCGGGTCCGTAGCCGGCCAGCCGCCAGCTCAACCAGTCGTGCGGCAGGCAGACCGCAGCCGTGCGCGCGGCGTTCGCCGGTTCGTTTTCCGCCAGCCAGCGCAGCTTCGCAGCGGTAAACGAGGCCACCGGCACCGACCCCGTGCGCTCCGCCCAGTAGCGAGCGCCGTCCGGGCCGGCGTCGGCCACCATTTTCTCCGCCGCGGCAGCGGAACGGACATCATTCCACAGCAGCGCCGGGCGGACGACGGCGCCGGTCTCATCCAGGCAGACCATGCCGTGCTGCTGCCCTCCCACGGATACCGCGGCAACATCAGCAAGGCCGCCGGCCGCGGCCACGGCCTGCTGCAGGGCTGTCCACCAGGCCTCGGGGTCCACCTCGGTACCGGCGGGATGGCGGGCCGAGCCCTCACGCAGCAGCGCGCCGGTTGCGGCGTCGCGGATGACAACCTTGCAGGACTGGGTTGAGCTGTCGATTCCGGCGACAAGGGGCATGGCTGTGCCTTTCAAACGAGGGCGCCCTTCAACGGGCGGCGCCTTTCAACGGGTGCTGCTTTTCCACGGGGTGCTGCCGCCCGGCCCGTCACAGGCCGGGCGGCAGCAGTCTTTTACTACCGGTGCTGAGTGGTGGAGGCAGCCTAGCGGGCACCCATCAGGTGTTCCAGTGCCAGCTGGTTCAGCTTCACAAAACCGAAATCCCGCTCCGCAGCGGCAGCGGCGTCGAAGGTTTCAAAGGAGGCGGCATCGGCGAGGAAATCGCTGACAGTTTCGCCCGCGGCGAGCGTGGGTTCGGCCAGTTCACCGATGCCCGCGTAGGCCATCGCTTCCTGCACCTCGGAATCGGCCCGGAAGGCCGCGGCCCGTTCCTTGAGCAGCAGATACATGTCCATGTTGGCCTTGGCCGATTCCCACACGCCGGGATAACCCTCGGTCCGGGAGGGCTTGTAGTCGAAGTGCCGCGGACCCTCGTAGCGCGGACCGCCGTTGGGGAAGCCGTTTTCCAGCAGGTCCACGGTGAAGAAGGCACTGGTGAGGTCGCCGTGGCCAAAGACCAGGTCCTGGTCGAACTTGATGGACTTCTGCCCGTTGAGGTCAATGTGGAACAGCTTCCCGGACCAGAGGGCCTGGGCGATGCCGTGGGTGAAGTTCAGCCCGGCCATCTGCTCGTGCCCGGTTTCCGGGTTCAGGCCCACAATGTCGCCGTGCTCCAACTGGGAAATAAAAGCCAGGGCGTGCCCGATGGTGGGCAGGAAAATATCGCCGCGCGGCTCGTTGGGCTTGGGCTCAATGGCCAGGCGCAGCCCATAGCCCTTGTCCTTGACGTAACCGGCAACCGTGTCCACGCCTTCCTTCATCCGCTCGAAGGCGGCGGCGAAGTCCTTGGACCCGTCATATTCGCTGCCTTCGCGGCCTCCCCACATCACGAAGGTCTCCGCCCCGAGTTCGGCGGCGAGATCGATGTTGCGCAGTACCTTGCGCAGCGCGAAGCGGCGGACCGAGCGGTCATTGGAGGTGAAGCCCCCGTCCTTGAAGACCGGGTGGGTGAACAGGTTGGTGGTCACCATGGGTGCCTTGAGACCGGTCTCGGCCAGGGCGTTGGTGAAGTTCTTCAGGATCAGGTCCCGTTCCTGCGGCGTTGCGTCGAAGGGAACCAGGTCATTGTCGTGGAAGGTCACCCCGTAGGCGCCGAGTTCAGCGAGTTTGTGCATGCCCTCGACGGGGTCCAGATCCGCACGGGTGGGAGTGCCGAAGGGGTCCGTTCCCGTCCACCCGATGGTCCAGAGGCCGAAGGTAAACCGGTCGGAAGGCGATGGCGTCATTGTCACGTTAGCTCCAGATCACAGAATTAGTTGGTAGCCACAACATATTGGCCTGCACGCGGCCTGTCAATGGTTTTCTCAACTGACCGATCCGCCGTTTCGGCCGCGCCCCCAGTACTCCACCGCACAGCGGAGCCGGTGGTAGCCCCATTTGTTTGCCATCCCAACTAATCCGCTTCCGGGACAGGTACTGTGGAGGCTGACGCAACGGATTCAGGGAAGGCACGGCGATGGACGGTAGCAACGGCGGCACCCCACCGGCGCCTGCAGGTGGCGGCTCCGACAGCCTGCGCACCGCCAACCTTTCCCGGGTGCTGACTCTGCTGCACCGCCGCGGCCCGCTCTCCCGGGCCGAACTGACCCGGCTGACCGGCTTCAACCGCTCCACCGTCGGCGCCCTGGCCGCGGAACTTGCAGCCATGGGACTGGCCTACGAAACCGATCCCCCCGCCGGCCGGGTGGGCCGGCCGAGCCCGCTGGTGCACCCGAATTCGCAGGTTTCCGCCGTCGTGGTGCATCCGGATGTGGACGCCGTGACGGTGGGCCTCGTGGGGCTGGGCGGGCGCGTACACCGGCGCGTCCGGCACGACACCACCGCCGCTCCGAGCGTCGCCGAGACCGTCACCATCACCCGGGCCGTGCTGGCCGGAATGTCCACCGATCTGGCCGCCATGGACCGGATTGTTGGCGTAGGAGTCGCCGTTCCCGGACTCACCCGCACCTCCGACGGGCTGGTCCTGCTGGCTCCGCATCTGGGCTGGCGGCAGGAACCGCTGGCGGCGCCGCTGGCCGAGGCACTGGAGCTGCCGGTGGCTGCCGGCAACGACGCCACCCTGGGATCACTGGCAGAGAGCCTATTCGGCGCTGCCGCCGACGCCGGGAACACGGTATATCTCAACGGCAGCGCCAGCGGCATCGGCGGCGGAATCATGGCAGCGGGCAGTCCGCTGCGCGGTGCCGACGGGTATGCCGGGGAACTGGGCCATACCCTGGTCCGCACCGATGGCGCCCAGTGTCACTGCGGCCGCCGCGGCTGTCTGGAAACCGAAGTGAGCCTGGCCCGGCTACTGGGGGTGCTGGGACTCCAGCGCGCTGACCAGGATGCGCTCGACACCGCGATGACCGGCCCCCGGACCCCGGCACTCCAGACGGAGGTGGAACGGCAGCTTGATTACCTGGCGGTGGCACTGACGAACTTCGTGAACATCTTCAACCCGGAAACCGTGGTGCTGGGCGGCTTCCTGGGCACCCTGTTTTCCTGCGCACCGGAGCGGCTCGCCGATGCCGTGGCGGCAGAGGCCATTGCCGGCCTGGGCCAACGGGTGAGCCTGCGCCGGGCCGAGCTGCGCTCGGAGCTGCTGCTGGTGGGCGCCGCCGAACTGGCCTTTGCCCCGCTGCTGGCCGCCCCCTCGCACGGCATAGCGGCCACCGAAGCTAGCTGAACCGCTCCGCCCGGAACTCCGCCAGCATCGGATGCCGGCGGCCGGTGAGGATCTCCCGCGACAGCAGTTCGCCGGCAATCAGCCCCAGCGTGGCACCGGAGTGCGTGAACGCCACAAAGCATCCGGGTGCACCCTTGAGTTCCCCCAGTACCGGGAGCCCGTCTCCGGGGACCGGTTTCCGGCCGATCAGATATTCCGCCGGATGCAGGGCCGGGTGCCCGGCGAGGACCCGGGAGGCTTCATCGGCCAGTTCCTGCACGGTGGCCGGATCAATGCTGTAGGCGCCGGAGGGATCCCGGATGATGCGGTCCAGAAACCAGGTATGGTCCATGGCCAGGCGGTTGCCGGGGTGCGGGCGTACCGAAACCCGTGGCGTGTTCAGCACCGAGGACAGCGGCGTACCGGCGGGTTCGGTAATCACCAGCATGGCCAGGTCCGAGGCATCGGGCAGGTTAATGCCCAGCTCCCCCACTACGGCGGGGGTGTCGGCACCGGCAGCCACCAGCACCGCATCCGCGCGCACGGTACCGCCGCCGGGCAGCTGCAGCCCGACGGTCCGGCCGTTTTCGACGGCGACGGCGGCCTTGCCGGCATGCTCATGCAGCTCGCCGCCCAGGGCCCGGAACTCAACGAGCAGGTGCCGGATCAGGTGCGGAAGGCTGACCCATCCCTCGCCGGGATTGGACACCGCCGGACCGGCTACCGATCCGAGGTCCACCGCGGGATCAATTCCGGCGAGAGCTTCCCCAACCTCGCCCTCGCGGAGCAGACGGGAGGCATAAGCATGGCCGGTCTCGGCGTCGTGCCGCTCCCGGAGAGCCTCCCCGCTGCCGGGTCCGTCCCAGTGGATGCCGCCGCCGAATCCCAGCCAGTCAATCCCGGCATGCTGCGCCAGCAGGGTCCGGTACCGGTCAATGCCGGCCATCCGCAGCCGGTGATAGGCCTCGGGCCGGCCGCCGGCGGAATTGAGCCAGGCCAGGGACCGCCCGGAGGCCCCGCTGGCCACGCCTGCTTCCGTCACCAGCACCACGGACGCGCCGTCCCGGAGCAGGTGCACCGCCGTCGAAACCCCCAGGATGCCTCCGCCCAGGACCGCCACGTGCTTAACAGGTACCGGTGAGTGCATGAATGATTCCTCACTAAGCTGATTTACCGATAAATCGGATAGGCAATAAGTATTGGATATTTATAATCGCGTTTGGAAGAGTGGCAGCGGACACATCCGGTTTAAATAAAACAGGAGACGCAGTTGCTCATCAAAGCGGACCGGCAGGATCACATCCTGACGCTGACCCTCAATGACCCGGCACGGCGCAACGCCATGGGCAATGCCATGCGCGAGGAGCTCACTGCCGCACTGACGGCGGCCGCCGGGGACCCGCAGGTGCGGGTGGTGCTGCTGCGCGGGGCGCAGGGCAGCTTCTGCGCCGGCGGCGATCTCACCGCCATGCCGCCCGAAGACCCGGCCACCGCCGCTCGGCGGCTCCGCGACGTTGGGGACATGATCCGGCTATTGGCCGGCTTCCCCGTTCCCACCATCGCTGTGGTGGAGGGGGCTGCCGCGGGCATGGGCGCCGGCCTGGCCCTGGCCTGCGACTATGTCCTGATGGCTGCGGACGCGCGCCTGCTCTTCCCGTTCACCCGCCTGGGCCTGATCCCGGACGGCGGCCTGCTCGCCACGCTGGCGCAGCGGGCGGGCGCCTCCCGCGCACGCCAGATCCTGCTGGAGGCCGACGTCCTGGATGCGGACGCGTGCCTGGCAGCCGGGCTGGCCGACGCCGTGCATCCCGCCGCCGATCTGCCCGCCGCTGCCCTGGCGCAGGCAGAGAGCCTGGCCGGACAGGCACCGCTGGCGGTCGCCGCACTGAAGGCCGTTCTGGCCTCCGGAACACCCACATTGGAAGCCGCGCTGGAAGCAGAGGCCGAACACCAGCCCAAGCTGTTTTTCACCGTGGACTTCGCCGAGGGCAAGGCTGCCTTCCGCGAGCGCCGCTCCCCCGGATTCACCGGCCGCTAAGTCCACCGGTTCCTCTGTTCACCTATCCCTGGCCGCACCGGTTATCGACCCCACCGGTTATCACCAAAGGACACTCCCATGAATGGCACTTCCGCCGCGCATGACCAGGCGCCCCCGCACGGGACAGCCGCACCCGGGACGGCCTCACCCGGGACAGCCTCACCAGGAGAAGCCGACGCCGGTATGTTCACCTGTGTCCTGCCGCTGCGCTGGTCGGACCAGGACCTGAACGGGCACGTGAACAACGCCCGGATTGTGACCCTCATGGAAGAGGCACGCATCCTGTGGCTGAACCGGCAGGCGGCTTCCGCCGGCGTCGGGAGCTTCAGCGATCCCAAGGTGGTGGCCTCCCTCAACGTGGAGTACCGCCGCCCGGTGGAATATGACCGGCAGCTGGAGATGGAACTGTGGATCAGCCGGATCGGTTCGCGGTCCTTCACCATTGCCTACCGGGCACTGCAGTCCGGTGAGGCCTGCTTTACCGGCAGCACCGTCCTGGTGCCGCTGGACCCGGCCGCCGGAACCTCACGCACGCTGCAGCCGGCCGAAACGGACTACCTGTCCCGCTACCTTTCCCCCACCGAACCCCCACGATAACCACCCGGCTCGCCCCGGCAGAACTACGGAGAAGCAATGACCGACGCAACCGATTTCTACCTCCTCGAGGAATCCCTGACCGATGAGCAGCGCGAGGTGCAGCTGCGGGTTCGCACCTTCGCGAACGAGCAGGTGGCACCGATCATCAACGACTACTGGGACCGTGCCGAGTTCCCCTTTGAGCTGGTTCCCAAGCTGGCCGGCCTGGGCGTGGTGGGCACGACCATTGAGGGCTACGGCTGCCCCGGCATGGACCGGCTCTCCTCCGCCCTGGTCTCCATGGAGATGTCCCGGGTGGACGGCAGCGTCAACACCTTCCTGAGTGTGCAGTCCGGCCTGACCATGGGCTCAATCAACCTGCTGGGCAGCGAGGAACAGAAAACCCGCTGGCTGCCGCGCATGGCGAACCTGGACGCCATCGGCTCCTTCGCCCTCACCGAACCGGACCACGGCTCGGATTCGGTGGGGCTGGAGACCTCGGCCCGCCGGGACGGGGATTCCTACATCCTCAACGGCAAAAAACGGTGGATCGGCAACGCCAGCTTCGCCGACGTCGTCGTGATCTGGGCGCGGGATGAAGCCGACGGCAAGGTCAAGGGCTTCGTGATGGAGAAGAACGCGGACGGCACCTATCCGCAGGGATACCAGGCGGAGGTCATCACCGGAAAGGTGGGCAAGCGGGCCATCCTGCAGCCGGACATCACCATCACCAACCTGCGCATCCCGGCGGAGAACGTGCTGGTGGATTCCAAGGGATTTCGCGATGTCAGCCGGGTGCTGATGGCCACCCGCGGCAACGCCTCCTGGGAAGCACTGGGCCACGCCATGGCGGCCTATGAAGCAGCACTGGCCTACTCGCTGCAGCGCCGGCAGTTCGGCAAGCAGATTGCCGGGTTCCAGCTGGTCCAGAACAAGCTGGCGAACATGCTGGCCGAGCTGACCGCCATGCAGCTGATCTGCTTCCGCATCACCAATCTGCAGGAGGCCGGCAAGCTCACCGGCCCCATGTCCTCCATGGCCAAGATGCACACCGCGAAGAAGGCCCGCTGGATCTGCTCCGAGGCCCGGGACATGCTCGGCGGCAACGGCCTGCTGCTGGAGTACCAGGTGGCCCGGCACATGACGGACATGGAGGTGGTCTACACCTATGAAGGAACGGATTCCATCCAGTCCCTGCTGATCGGCCGCGAAATTACCGGCATCAACGCGCTCAAGGGCGAGTAGGCAGCAGCAGCGCAGCGCACATAAAGGAAGGGCCGGGGCATGGTGCCCCGGCCCTTACTTTTGGCCCTGGATCAGTAGCTGAAGACGCGGATCAGTAGCTGAAGAAGCGGATCAGTAGCTGAAGAAGCCCTGGCCGCTCTTGCGGCCCAATTCCCCGCGGGCCACCTTCTCCCGCAGGATCTGCGGCGGCGCGAACCGCTCTCCGAGCGTCTCGTGCAGGTACTCCGCGATGCCCAGCCGCACATCCAGGCCCACCATGTCGGTGGTGCGCAACGGTCCCACGGGGTGTTTGTAGCCCAGCACCATGGCCGCATCAATGTCCTCGGCCGAGGCCACGCCCTCTTCGACCATCCGCATGGCTTCCAGCGCAATGGCCACCCCCAGGCGGGAGGAGGCGAAGCCGGGGGCGTCCCGGACAACGACGGCGGTTTTCCCCAGCGCGGCGGTCCACTCCCGGGCGGCCTCCCCCAGTTCCGCGGACGTGCTATCCGTCAGCACCACCTCCACCAGCAGCGAGGAGGGAACGGGGTTGAAGAAGTGCAGGCCGCAGAAGCGTTCGGGCCGGGCCAGACCGGCAGCCAGTTTCGCCACGGACAGCGAGGACGTGTTCGTGGCCAGCCAGGCGCCGTCGGCCAAATGTTCCTCCACAGCTTTCAGGGCCGAGGACTTCAGCTCAAAGTCCTCGGGCACGGCCTCAACCACCAGATCACACCCGGCAAAGGACGCGTAGTCGGTGGAGACGCTCAGCCGGCCGGTCAGCTCATCGAGGCTGTGTGTGGTGGTACCGCGGTCCACGCTCTTGGCCAGCGCGGCTGCCACCCTTTCACGGGCAGCGTCGGCCGCGGCCTGGTCCCGCTCCACCACCACCACGTCCGCACCCGCGACGGTGAAGGCGTGGGCTATGCCGGCGCCCATCCGGCCGCCGCCCAGGACGCCGACGACGGCGGGCACGGCAGCGGTGCCGGCCTCGGTTGTTTCGGCGGACGGGTTGGTCGGGGCGGAAAGATTTTCGGCGGTGCTCATGCGTTGTCCTTCGGTGCGGGAGTGGAATTCGGTGCGGGTGTGGAAGTGGATGCCGGCGTGGAACTGGATGCGGCGGGTGCCGCTGCCTGCTTGGCGGCCTGCCGGGCGGCACTGCGGTCCAGGAAGGACTGCATCCGCTCGAACTTGGCCTCGGATTCAAAGAGGATGCCCTGTGCGAGGGTTTCCACCATCGGGTGTGCCTCCCGCGGGGCGGCAAACACGCTTTTGGTCAGCCGGACGGCCAGCGGATCCTGTGCGGCAATACGGTCCGCCAGGGCATGGGCGGCGGGCAGCAGGTCCACGGGTTCGTGCAGTTCGGTGACCAGGCGTGCCTGCAGGGCTTCCTCCGCGTTGAGGATGCGGCCGGCCAGGAGCAGTTCCTTTGCCAGCGGCTCCCCCACCAGTTCCTTCAGCCGCCAGGTGGCCCCCGCGGCGGCCATAATGCCCAGACCCACCTCCGGCTGGCCGATTTTCAGCGTGGGTGTGCCCAGCCGGAAGTCGGCGGCGTACGCGAGTTCCGCGCCACCGCCCAGGGCGAAACCGTCCAGTGCGGCAATCACCGGCAGCGGCAGCTGGGCAATGCGGGCAAAAACGCTGGAGTTGATGCCGGCCAGCGCGTCATCCCGGCGGCGCTCGCGCAGCTGGGAAATATCGGCGCCGGAGGCAAACACCCCGCGGCCGCCAGCACTGGTGCCGCAGAGGATCAGGATCCGCGGGTGGCGCTCCAGCACGGCGCAGACGGCGTGCAGTTCCTCCACCATGGCCGCGTCGATGGCGTTGCGCACCTCGGGCCGGTTCAGCTGGACCTGGATCCGGTCTTCGGTCTCGGTGACCAGCAGCGTGGTGAACGCGGATTCGGCAAAAAGGGACGTCATTGTCAGGTCTCGCTTAGGGTCGGTGGAACAGAAACGGGTGCGGGGCTCACTGGTCGCCCAGCTGCCGGCCGCCGTCGATCAGCAGTGTGGTGCCGGTGATGTAGGAAGCGTAATCGCTGAGCAGATAGGCGCAGGCATTGGCTATTTCCTCGCGGCGGGCCAGCCGGCGCAGCGGAATCCGGTGCACATGCTCCTGCACCGCGTCCGCGTCCGGGTAGAGCGCCGTGGTGCCGCCCGTGCCCTCGGTGAGTCCCGGGGTCAGGACGTTGAGCCGGAAACCGTGCGGTGCCCAGGCCTTGGCCAGTGATTTGGTCATGGCTTCCACGCCGGCTTTGGCGCTGGCTGAGTGGACGGTGCTGGCGCTGCCGGTGACGGCGGCGGAGGTGCCGATGCTGACCACGGAGAGCCCGGTGCCCGTATCCACGGCGGTACGGGCCACCGCGGAGGTGACGTTCCAGGTTCCGGTGAGGACGATGTCCACGACGGCGGCCCATCCGTTGGGTGAGAGCTGCAGCGGGTCCACGCGGAAGTTGCCCGCCGCGTTGTTCACCAGCAGGCTCACCGGGCCAAGGTCGCCGGTGACGGCGTCCACCACGGCTGCCACTTCCGCGGCGTCCCGGACATCCACTGCGTAGCCGCGCACCTCGCCGCCGTGGGCGCGGAGCTGTTCGACGGCGTCGTCCAACCGGTCCTTGTTCCGGCCGACCACCGCTACCTTCGCGCCGAGGCCGGCGAGTGTCCCGGCGATCGCCAGGCCAATGCCCGCGCTGCCGCCGGTCACCAGGGCGGTGCGCCCGGCGAAAACGGGGGTACTGAACATGCTGGTCTCCTTGTCCGTGATCAGCGCAGGTACACGCGGCCGGGATCGATCTCATTGCGCAGCAGGTCCAGTTCCTGCGCGGTGGGTGCGGGGGTCACGGACAAGCCGGGCAGCACCTTCAACGGCCAGCCGGTGGCCTCGATCACCTGTTCCACGCTGACACCCTCGTGCACCGTGGCCAGGCACAGTTCCCCGGTTTCATCCGCCTTAAGCACGCCAAGATCGCTGATGACGGTGGTCACCCCGCGGCCCTGGGCGGGAACCAGCGGGTCCTTTTCCCGGGCAATCCGGGGTGAGGGGCTGGTGCAGAAATCCAGCTCGCGGACAAAGGAGGTGGGGTTGTGCCGGCGCATCACCACAAAAACCTCGGCGGAGTTGGCCATCACTTCGGCCGCGCCGCCGGAACCGGGCAACCGGACGTCCGGAGACTCCCAGTCTCCGATGACGCTGGAGTTCAGGCTGCCGAACCGGTCAATCTGCGCCGCCCCCAGGAACCCCACGTCAATCCAGCCGCCCTGGAGCACGTAGCCGAACAGCACGGGCATGGTGAGGATGGCCTCGGCACCGGTGGCCAGCGAGGCATCGGCAATGGTCTCGGGCAGCCGGGGCGGATGGGCGCCGCAGACGCCGGATTCATAGACCTGCTCAATGTCCGGGCTGGTGGACTTCTGGGCCAGGGCCACGGCGAGGGTGGGCAGTCCGATGCCGGCAAAGACCCGGCGGGTGCCCTGCAGGTAACGGCAGCTGACCGCTGCCAGCAGTTCGCTGGAAGTGTATGCGGGTGCGGCCGCGTCGTCTGCGGCGGCGGTGTCGTTCGGGAGGGCGGTGAAGGGAGTCATCGGACGCTTCCGTAATTTACCGGGGTGGACAGGTGCGGTTCGGGGGTCAGCGGGGCAAAGAAGTCCGGGCCGAGTTTGGCGACGTAGCCGGCGTGGTCTCCGGTGTCGTGGACCCATTCCTGCAGCCAGGCCTCAAGGCGTTCAGGGTCCTTGCTGATGGCCGACCAGAAGCGGTAGAACGTGTTGTCGCGGTCATAGTAGCCCTGGACAAAGGAGGGGTGGGCACCGTAGGGCACCTCCACCACGGCGTCGACGGCGAACCCCGGGACGGCGGTGCGGTTCGGATCCGAGCGGATCACCTCGTCAGGCACTATCTCCTCCACCAGGGCAATGGTGCGTTTGGAGGCGAACGCCGCTTCCTGCTGCGGTCCGAGAATGCCCCAGCTCTGGATGTTGCCGTGCCGGTCCGCGCGCTGGGCGTGAATGATGGCAACGTCGGGATTCAGTGCCGGAACCACGTAGGTCTCCACCCCTGGGTCAAAGGGCGAGGCAACCTTGCGCAGATTGGGGTTCACCTCCGGCAGGCTGCTGCCGGCGTAGGAGCGCACCGGCATAAACGGGATCCCCGCAGCGCCGGCCTGGTAGCGGGCCAGGAGTCCGTAGTGGCTGTATTCCTCCAGCGTGAGTGACCCGGGACCGCCTGCCTCCACGGCACGGCGGATGGCGTAGAGGGAGCCCACCGACGAGTTGCCGGTGAAGGCGAAGATCATTTTGTCCACGGCGCCGGCACCTACCAGCTGGTCCGCCACAATGTCGGGTGTCATGCGCACCAGGGTCAGTCCGGTCCGGCCCTGCCGGATGATTTCATGCCCGGCGGCAAAGGGAATCAGGTGCGTGAATCCCTCCAGCGCCACCGTGTCCCCGTCTTTGACGAATTCGGCAACGGCATCCTGAAGGGAATACTGCTTTTGGATCATTTCTGTACGGCCTCCGGGTTTTTGTGGTGCCCCTCATACTGGCACCGCCGATCTATAACGGTCCAATACCTAGAAATGCCTTGTGTGATAAGAAATAGATCTCAATGATTACCTAGTAGCGGGACGGACCATGGAACTTCGGCATTTGATCGGCTTTGTGGCAACGGCGGAGGAACTGCATTTTGGCCGGGCCGCCGCGCGCCTGCACACGGCCCAGCCGGCGCTGAGCCAGCAGATCCGGCATCTGGAAAAGGAACTCGGGGTCCAGCTCTTCCACCGCAACACCCGGTCCGTGACGCTGAGTGACGCCGGTGCGGCACTGCTGGGCCCGGCCCGGCAGGTGCTCGCCGACGTCGAAGTGGCCAAGCGCGCAGCGGTGCTGGGCAACTCGGAAATCGTGGGCCGGGTGGTGGTGGGTTTCGCCGGCGCCAGCAGCCGTGCCGCACTGCCCAAACTGGCCCGGGCCGTACGCGCCGAACAACCCGGCATCGAGCTGGTCCTGCAGGGCCAGACCTACGCCGGCGCGGCCCTGGCCGAAGTCACGGCAGGCACCCTGGACATCGGCTTTGCCCGGCTGCCGGTGCGTGATTCGGCCTTGAGCACCCGGGTGTACGAATACGAGCGGCTGGTCGCTGCCCTGCCGAGCGACCACCTCCTCGCCGGCCGCGAGAGCATCAGTGCGGCGGACCTGGCCGAGGAACCCTTCGTGACGTTCCCGGGGACCCGCGGCTCCACCGTCCGGGATGCCCTGATCCAGGTGGCCATGAATGCCGGCTTCACGCCGCGCATCATGCAGGAGGCTCCGGATTCCTACACGATCCTGGGCCTGGTGGCGGCGGGCGTTGGCGTAACAATTACGGTTTCTTCGGTCCAGCACATCAATACCCCCGGACTGGTTTATCGGAATCTCGATGACGATATTCCGGAGATGGCCGCCGTCCTGGCCTGGCGGAAGGACAATGCTTCCGCAGCGGTTCAGGCGGTGCTGAAGATTGCCGAAGAAGTCCTTCCCACCCCGATTCCCGAGGAAAGCCGGCCCTCCTCGGTAATTCAGTAATATTTCGTCCTACTGTTGGTCAGATTGGTTATTGGACGCTCTCAGTGCGTACTGGCAAGGTGAGTGAGGAAATCTTTATGTGTGGCCTGTCACACATCCCCCCCGTCACTTACACCGGAGCTGTTGTGAGCACTAATCAAACCCCAGCGGTTGACGCGGAAACGCGCACCCGGATGGCAAAGAAGGCCGGTTTCGCCTCCTTCGCCGGAACCACCGTCGAGTGGTACGACTTCTACGCCTACGGCACCGCCTCGGCCCTGGTCTTCGGGCAGATCTTCTTCCCGGCCGAGGACGCCGCCGTGGGCACGCTTGCCGCCTTCGCCACCTTCTGGGTCGGGTTCCTGGCCCGGCCGCTGGGCGGCGTGGTGTTCGGCCACTTCGGTGACAAGTTCGGCCGCAAGAAGGCGCTGGTCACCACCCTGCTGATGATGGGCATCTGCACCACCGCCGTCGGGCTGCTGCCCACGTACGGACAGATCGGCATGTGGGCCGCCGTGATCCTGGTGTTCCTGCGCCTCATCCAGGGCATCGCGATGGGCGGCGAGTGGGGCGGCGCCGTCGTCCTGGCCGCTGAACACGCACCCAAGGGCAAGGGCATCATCTACGGCGCCTTCGCCCAGCAGGGCTCCCCCATGGGCAACCTGCTCTCCACCCTGGTGTGGCTCGCCGTGGCACAGCTGCCGGACGAACAGTTCCTCTCCTGGGGCTGGCGCATTCCGTTCCTGCTCTCCGCCGTCCTGGTGGGCATTGGCCTGTTCATCCGGCTGAGCATCGAGGAATCCCCGGCCATGAAGGAAATGATGGTCACCAAGACCGTCGCCAAGACCCCGTTCACCGAGGTGCTGCGCCATTCCAAGGGCATTGTGGTCCTGGGCATCGGCGCCTGCATCATCGCCGTCTCCGCCACCTACTTCAAGGGGACCTTCGCTCTGGCCTGGGCCGTGGACAGCGGGCTGTTTGACCGCTCCACCTTCCTGACCATCGTGACCATTGCCCTGGTGGTGCAGTTCTGCGTGCAGCCCTTCGGCGCCGTCATCGCCTCGAAGATGGACCTGCGCAAGGCCGTCCTGCTGCTGCTGGTGCCGGAACTGGTCTTTATGCCGCTGATGTTCATCATGATCGGGACCGGGAACTACCTGCTGGCCGTGGTGGGCATGGCGGTGGCCACCATCCCGCACTCCATGTACTACGCCGCGCTGGCCGGGATCCTGGCCAAATCCTTCCCGCCGAATATCCGCTACACCGGCATTTCCCTGAGCTACCAGCTCAGTTCCACCCTGTTTGCCGGGACGGCGCCCATGATGGGCCAGTACCTGCTCAACGTCAGCGGCTCCATCCTGGCGGTGGTCGCCCTGGCCCTGGTGCACGTGGGCCTGACCATCGGCTGTGTGCTGGGCCTGCTGGCCCGGTCCAGGAACATGGGCGACGGGTACGCCAGCTCGGACAGCTTCAGCACCCAGGACGAACTGCCGGACGCTGCCGGGCAGGACGCCCGCAAGGCCGCAACGCAGGCATAGTCCGCCCCACGGCTTTACCGGACCCCCGGGACATCACGTCCCGGGGGTCTTTCCGTGTCCGGGTCCTGTGGTTGTCGGGTCCTGTGGCTAGGTCCAGTGGTTGCCGGGTCCCTTGCCGACGGCGGCAGTCCTTCCGGCGGTGACGGCGGCAGTCCCTGGTAGAGGGCGGGGCCGGTTATCCGGCTGTGACGGGGTACGCCGCAGCCCATTCGACGATGGCATCAGTCATGGCCCGGTATCCCTGCCGGGTGGGGTGCAGCAGTTCCTGGTTGGCGGTGGGCGAATCGGCGGCCTGCAGCAGGCCGGAGACATTGGCGGCATGCAGGTAGGGTTCCTCGCTGCAGGCACCGTGGCCGGCCAGGGCGTCCTGCGCGGTCTCCACGAAATACACGTTTGCCTGCGGGACATTGTTTACCGCCGCACGGATCACGGTGTTCAGTTCTCCCACCAGCTCCCGGGCGAACCCCTGTTCCTCGACGCTGAGGCGCCCGCAGCCGCCGTCGGGCGCATCAAAAAGCTGGGGATAGGGAAGCACCAGGACGGGTGCGGCAACGGCGCTGGCCAGTGCTGAATAGGCCGCTTCAAGGTCCGGCTGCAGCGCCGCGAGCTGCACAGCGGCATCCGCGCGCAGGGCGGGGTTTTCGGTGCAGGGCCTGGTATCCAGCAGGCAAGCCTGCAGAATACCGGCGAAATCCAGGTTGTTGCCGCCCACGGAAAGGATCACCAGCGTGGGGTCGAAGCCCTGCAGCTGCTGCAGCTGGGGCGGGACGGCCCCCGGCCCGGCGCCGGGCTGTGTGGGCTCACGGAACGCCAGCTTCTGCGGGGCGGTGAGATGCCCGGTGGTCGCCCGGGAACAGGCCAGGTTGGCAATACTGTCCGGGGGAAAGAGCTCGGAGGCCACGGCGTAGGTGCTGCGGTGGCAGGAATCCCGGCGAGCGTCGCCGGCGGGCCGGTAGCTGCCGGCGCCCTCGCCGGAGGCGAAGGAATCCCCCAGGATGGCCAAGCGCCCGGTGTCGCCGGTGACGGCGGCCAGCCAGCCGGTGGGACGGGAGGGTTCAGGCTCCGATGCTGAAGGTACGGGTGCCGATGGTACGGGCGCCGACGGCGACACCGGGGCTTCCGCCGATGGTGACACCCCCGATGTTGTTGTTTCTCCGGCCGGGCCGGAGGGGCCGGCGGCAGGCGTCGCCGTGCAGGCGGTGAGGATTACCACCGCTGCCACGACACCCGCCGCCAGCCGTTTCATGCTTACTGCCGGCGCCGCAGTGCCTCGTCCACTGCCGGATCCCCCAGCTGGCCCAGCCAGTTGAGCAGATCCGGGTAGGTGGACGGGTTGCCGGCAACGGCCACCCGTGCCCGCGGGTGGGTGGCCAGTTCCTGCAGCCGGGCCAGAGCCGTGGCCGGATCAGC
Organism: Arthrobacter sp. Y3225209; assembly: GCF_059090685.1. Lineage (NCBI taxonomy): Bacteria > Bacillati > Actinomycetota > Actinomycetes > Micrococcales > Micrococcaceae > Arthrobacter > Arthrobacter sp. Y3225209. The sequence goes on along the minus strand of NZ_JBNHFW010000015.1, from coordinate 13,888 downwards.
GGCCTCGGCGATCAGTGTGGCATCCGGGTCCGCAGCTGTTCCGGCTTCGGCAGCGTTTTCGGCTTCCGGAGCCGTTCCTGTTGCGGCGGGCTGAACACTCTCGTCAGCGGTGCTGCCGGTGCCGGCAACCGGGGATCCGGCAGCCGGGGCTTCCACGCCAGCACCCTGTCCTGCGGCCGAGGCGGCCGGAGCTGCCTGGCTGGCCGAGGCCGGGGCCGGCTGAACCGGTGCGTGCTGGACCGGAGTCTGCTGGACCGGAGTCTGCTGAACCGGCTGACCCGGTACGTGCTGGACCGGTGCGTTGTGACCCGGCGCCTGCTGCTGCGGAGCGGCGTCGAACGTGAAGCCGGCGCCAACGCCGCCGGTCGGTGCCAGTGTCCTGAAGTGTTCCCGGGCCGCCTTGTCCAGCCAGAGGACAGCCAGGATCACAAACGGCATGACCCAGGTGAGCACCATGATGATGGTGGCCGTGCTGCCGGTGCCCACTTCATTTGCCGAGCCGTCGTTGCGGACAATCCGGATGATCATCAGGATGAGTCCGAGCACAAACAGGATGGCTGCGTAGGCACTGCCCATCACGTAGGCGGAACGCTGCTCGCGGGCAGCTACCTTGGGCAGCATGACGGCGCCGGCAACCATAACCAGCGCGAAGACGAAGGAGATGGCCCAGGTGGCGGCGCCGTCGTAATCTTCAACGAGCGTCCAGACCATGGAGAACAGGGACAGGGCGGCCAGTGCGGACGTCAGGATGAGGGTGAGCAGGATCGCCGGCTTCAGCGCGGTGAGCCGGTCCGCCGGTGCTGCCTGGGTGTGCTGGGTCAGGCGTGCGACCGACGGCGCCGAAACGGCAGCGCCGAAGGCCATCCAGAAGATCAGCGAGAAGGACGGCGAGCCGGCGTAGTAGTCCAGGGATACGCCGTAGGCGCCCATCAGGGAGATCAGGCCGAGGAACAAGGCGCCGACGCCGATGCAGACTCCGGTGAACCGCCAGGTGTCGGATCCGCGGAAGACGTTCAGTGCCACGAGCGCCAGGACGACTACGGAGACCAGGCCAACGAGGGACAGCAGCAGGGTGGGGATCCAGGGGTTGCCCAGTCCCAGGGACTGGTAGATGGGATCGTCGCCGCGGCCGGCAACCTCCACAATGCGGATGATGATCTGTGCCAGGACCGTCACTGCGGCAAGGCCGGCGATTCCCATGGTGACGAAGACCCAGCGCCGGTTCCGGGGTGCGTCCACGGTGCCGGGGGCAATTTCGCCGCGGCGGGGCTGTGCCGCCATGATGGCGCCTGCCAGGCCGAAGGCCGGAGCGGCATCGAGGATGCTCAGGCTCGAGTCGAAGGAACCCGCTGCCGCCATGCTCATCACCAGATACACCACCACGAGGATGAGGTAGGGCAGGTTGGCCAGTGCCTTGATGTCCTGGACCTGGCGGTAGCCGATCTTGGGGCCAAAGACCCCGGCGCGCCAGAGGTAGCTCACGCCCACCGAGAAGATGCTCAGCAGGGTAATCAGCAGGACGTCCAGTCGGGTGCCCGCCGTCGACTCGGCCCCGTAGTAGCTTCCGGAGCCGAAGGTCCAGGTCATAAAGAGGGAGAAGAACAGCAGCAGGACGGCAATACCGTCCCGCACGTAGTCGCTGACCGGAACTCCGGCGAAGGCTGAGGGACGCTTCTGGGCCGGCTGAGCCGGAGCCTGCGCCTGGCCGTAGGGGGAATTCCCGGGGGCGGGGGTCCCGGAGTACTGCTGCGCCTGGCCCAGGTGCTGGTCCTGGTGCTGCTGGCTCATGCCCTGGCCGGGGTGGCCGGCTGCTGCGAACTCGGGCTGCCGTTCCGGTGACGCTGCCGGTGAGGCAGCCGCTGATGCTGTGGCGGGAGCGTGCGCCCCTGACGGCGCGGCAGAGGCATCAGTGCCCATCGCGAACCCGCACTCCGGACAGAACCGGCCTCCGGGTTCCTGTTGTTTGCCGCATTCGGGACAGAATTTCATGGTGCCTTCCTTGGATTTTCGAAAACTGTGGATGCCGTAGCCGGCAAAGGGCAGGACGGTCCCGCCGCGCGCTGCGGCAGGACCGTCCCTGGGTATTAGTTTGCGCTCAGCTCGCCGTTGTAGCTGAGGAACGCGGTGGTGGCTTCCTCACCGGGGAACAGCTCTACGGTGACCTCGTGTTCCTCACCGTCACCGGGGTACGGGATGGTTACGGTGGCCGGCTCGCCGGCCACGAGCTTCAGTTCGTGTTCCTTACCGTCCATGGTCACTACTACTGTGCCGGGCGTACCGATGGGCAGCACCGAACCTGACACCTCGAACATCAGCTCGCCGTCGTCCTCAATGCCCTTCAGCGTGTGGGTCATGGCCTCCCCGCTCAGGGACAGCAGGCCGTAGAAGTAATCCTTGCCCGGGTCCAGGTAGGAGTCCGAGAAGGAGGTACCCGAGTCCTCCACCAGCGTCAGTTCCTTGGAGTAGTCAATGTCGCCGCCGTCTTCAGCGCGTTCCTCGTCCCATTCCGGGCCGGCGAACACCACGAGCTTGTAGTCCCCTTCAGGGATCTCGTCGCCGTAGCCGAGAGTGGTGATTTCCTCTTTGCCGTCCTTGGAGTAGACGGTCATGTCACCGAAGTCGTACTCGTCTTCGGCGGCCAGGCTCATTTCCTCGTCAACGCGGAGGTTCAGCACCGCGAAGCCGGCGGAATTGAAGGTCACGTCAGTGGAGTCATCCACGGCAATGTCGCCGGAGGCATCTTCACTGTGTGCCAGGGAGAGCAGCGCGAGGGCCTGCTCGCGGGTGAGGGAATCGGTCCAGTCAATAACCGCGTCGGCCAGGGTGTGGCCCAGGCTGACCCGCCACTTGCCGTTTTCCTCCAGCGTGGTCACCGACAGGTTCTGCAGGCCGCCGAACATCTGGGCTGACGGTTCAACCGTGTAACCGGAACCGTTGAGGCAGAAGCTGTCCGAATCGCTTTCACCCTTGATGCATTCGCTGGTCAGGGTGATTTCGTCGCCGTAGTCATTTTCCAGCTTGATGTTGTCGACGACGGCGGTGGCACGGTTGCCGTCCTTCTCGCCTTCCGTGAAACGGACGTCGCTGACGCTGATCTCTTCGCCGTTCATGCCCGACATCGCGTCGTCGAACATGTCCTGGTAGAGGTAGAGCAGGCTGCCTTCATGAATGGAGAGCGTGCCGGCAAGCGGGCTGAGGCTTCCTTCGGAGATCACGGAGGGCACGGCTTCGACCATGGCCTTGGCTGCTTCGGCCGGGCTGTTGCTGCCGGTGGAGGCCTCCGGGACGCTGCCGCGGTCATAGCTTTCGCTGGCGTTGACCATTTCGGCAACGCTGTACATGGGGCTGATGTACCAGCGGCCGTCGCGTTCGGTGGCGACCAGGGTCAGCGGGGATCCGTCCGGGCCCAGTTCGCCCAGTTCGATGGTCTCGCTGACCTTTTCTTCCTCTTCCAGGGAATCGAAGATGGTGCGCAGTGTTCCGGTGGTTGCCGCCGGATCGATGTCGACCTTGACTTCGCCGCTGGCGTACCTGATCAGCGCGGTGCTCTCGTCGATTTCCTTAATTTCCGGTTCGACGCCTTCCATGGAAATGGTGACGCCGTCGAAGGAGAACTCGTCCTCGCTGAGCTCTTCATCGCGTCCCACCTTCGTCAGGGCTTCCTCGAGCTTGAACTCCTCCATCTTGTCCGCCAGGTGCTCCTGGATCCGCTGGATGGGTTCGCGCTCTTCCAGCGGGACCAGCGTGGCAAGGCCGATCATGTCCTTGGTTTCAATGGACTCCATCAGCTGGTCTGCAGCACCCTGCGGGGAGCTGGCTCCGCCGCGGATCAGGTTCTGGACGTAGAAGAAGGCCCCGATCCCCACTGCCAGCAGGACAACGAGGACGGAGACGAGGATGATGACCTTGCGGGACCGTTTCCTGGGTCCCTTCGGGGCGGAGGGCGGCGTGTTCGTTCCGCCGGGGCCCTGCGGACCGGATGGGCCGTTGTTGCCCATGCCGCCGGGACCGTTGTTGCCCGTGCCGCCGGGACCGGCGGGGGTGCCGGGAGCGGCGAAGCCGGAACCGCTGGTACCCGTCGCGTCGGCGGACTTGGCGGCCGGCGCCATAACGGGCGGATCAAAAACCGATGTGGACGTTGCGGTGCTCTCTGCCCGCTGCCCCGGCTGCCCGTCTGCGGCGCTCTGGCCGGGTGCCTGCTCAAATCGCTGCGTGGGCTGCTCGCTGCGGACGGCGTCGTGGTCCGGCTGAGTGGTTTCGGCGGCAGCACTGCCGCCGCTCTGTGCCGGCTGCGGCGCCTGGCAATTGGTACAGAATTTCCAGTGCGACTGTAGTTCAGCGCCGCAGGACGTGCAGTTCTTCAATTCTCCCCCAGGTAGTAAACGCCCGGAAGGAGTAAGTGATGGTCCCCCCGAGCCAACAGATACGTTCGCATAAAACCCTAACACGGGGCATATATGCACCGCCGGTTATGACGGGGCCCGGGGCGAATGTCCGCGGAGGGGAATTACGGGATCAGCGTGGCATACACAACGTAGTTATCCTCGAATTCCCCGCTGGCGGCATCAAAACCGTCACACGTTATCAGGCGCAGTTCGGGCTGCTCGGTGTTTCCGTAAACCTCAAGGGTGGGAAAGTCCGTTTTTCCGTACTGCTCCCCCTTGTCCACGGCAAATACCGCCGTGGAGCCGTCCTCGCGTGCAATGTTGATCCGGTCCCCGGGTTTCAGGGCCCGCAGGTCCGCAAACACGCCCGGTCCCCCGCCGGTGGCATTGACGTGGCCCAGCAGTACCGCCGGACCCTGGTCGCCGGGAGCCGGCGAGCCGGTGAACCAGCTGGCCGGTGAGCCGGGCGGTTCGGGCGGCACTTCCAGGGAACCGTCCTCGCGCAACCCCAGGTGAAGGAGCGCGGATTCCGTTCCGGTGGACGGGATGGACAGGGAGGCAGGCGGCGCGGCGGCCGGCGTTTCAGCCGGTGCAGCGGTCCCCGGCGACGGAGTGGCCGCTGTGGGCGCGGGGGCTGACGGCGCGGCGGAGGATGCGGTCGCTGACGCGCTCGTCGGGGCTCCGGCCTCCGGCGCGGACGCGGTGCTGCACCCGGTGAACAGGAGGAGCGCGGCCGCCGCGCAGGTCAGCAGACCTGCACGGCGGCCGTTCGGGGATTCCTTCATGGGGATCGCCTCAGCTACTCACGGGTTCCCTAGGCGCGGGCCCGGCGGCGGAGGGCCACCATTGCCGCACCGGCCAGGGCCAGAACGCCCGCACCGGCAACTGCAGTGCCGGCAACGCCGTTGTCGGAGGCCGTCTCCACACCGGTGTCAGCTCCGCCCTCGGGCATGGCAGCCATCTGGGAACCGACCAGGGTGCCGCAGGCTGCAGGAAGGGTGGCCGCTGCCGGGAGGCTGGGATCCAGGTCCGACATCTTCTCAGCCGCCGCAGCAGGCATCTTGGTGGGATCAACACCGTGCACCACAACTACCGCACTGCCGTCCTTCAGCGACGCAGCGGTCTCGGGGCTCAGTTCAAGGGTCCGCTCGTAGGTGTAGGCGGATCCGCCCGGGAAGCGCTCAACCGCCAGGGCGGAATCGGGGCTGGAATCGCCTTCAGTGGTCAGCGAGGTGCCGATGTGGCCGTAGAAGGGGTGGCCCTCGGTGGTGTTCACCACGCCGTCGCCGTCGGTATCCGCTTCCGGGCCGGGGCAGGTTCCCTGCGCCGCGATGTGGATGTGCTGGGCGTGCGGGAAGGGACCGTCCATGAAGGTTTCCGCTGCACCGGAAACGTTGACGGTTACAACTGCCTCGGTGCCGTGCACATCCACCATGGCCTGTCCGGTGGTGCCGGAATTGTTCATGGTGTTCAGCGTGGCCTGGCTGCTCCAGGAATCTTCGCCGTGTGCCATGGCGGGACCGCCGGAAAGAGCCAGGGCTCCCAGGGCCAGTGTGGGGACGGCAAGCAGACGCATCTTCTTATTCATCATCGTGTCCTTCGTCGTGGGTTCTCTAGCAACACCACAGGTTCGGAGCTGAGCGCCGGGCGGATGTGTCCCGGATCGAAATACCTGAAAAAAGTTTTGAAACACGTGCACAGCGACGGGCACCCGTCCGTTCCGCCACCCGCACCGAACAGCAGGTATGGACATTCCCCTGCATCACCGAAGCCCGGCTCCGGCCGGCCCGGTGCTGCCCCGGCTGGCGGCCCCGAGCGAAGATGTGGCAGTCTTCTCCCCGGGAATGTCCCCGTTCGCCGACCCGGCGGGGCGCCGTCGTCGAAGGGAACGTCCTTGGAAGCGCATGACTGAGCTGCCCTCCCCTGATGCTTTTCGCGCCGGTTCGCCGCCCGGCGTTCCGGAGCCCGTCGCCGCGACCGGCCGGGAGGATCAGGCTGCCGAGCTGGCCCGCCTGCTGCGCCGCAGCGGTGAAGGGGATGAGGCGAGCTTCGCCGCCCTGTATGACGCCACCTCGGCGAAGGTTTACGGCCTCACCGTGCGGGTGACGCGGTCGCCGGAGATTGCCGCCGAAGTTGTCCAGGAGGTCTATCTGATGGCCTGGCAGCAGTCGGCGCGGTTCGATGCGTCCAGGGGTTCGGTGCTGGCGTGGCTGTGCACCATCGCCCACCGGCGGGCCGTGGACCGGATCCGCCAGGTGGCCAGGGAACGTGAGCGGGAACAGACGTACGAGGACCAGCGGACAGACACACCGGTTGACCAGACCTGGCAGGAAGTGGAACAGAGCATGGACACCCATGAGGTCCGCGACGGGCTGGATACCCTCAGCCCCCTCCAACGGGAGGCAGTTTCGCTGGCCTACTATCAGGGCCGGACGTACCGCCAGGTGGCCCAATACCTGGATATTCCCCTCGGAACGGCCAAGGCCCGCATCCGGGACGGCCTGAAAAGTCTCCGCTCAGCACTGGGAGGTGAACGGTGAGCAGCCACAACCATTCGCCGGGATCCGGAGGCTTCCATGACGCCGGCAGCCCCCATGATCTGGCGCCGCTGTACGCAGTGGACGCCCTGGACCCGCAGGAGCGGGCCGATTTTGAACAGCACCTGGCCGGGTGCGCGCAGTGCCGTGCCGAGGTGGCGGACTACTCGGAGGTCGGAGCATCCCTGGCCGCCGGAGCCGCACAGGAAGCACCGCCGGAGCTGCGCACCGCCGTGCTCTCCGCCATTTCCGGGACCCGCCTACTACCGGCTGAGGAAGTCACTTCCCTCCAGGACCGGCGGCGGCGCAGGACCCGTATGGTGCTCGCCGCGGCAGCGGCTGCCGTGCTGGTGCCGGGCATTGCCTTGGGCGGCTGGGCGCTGGGCGTCCAGTCCGAACAGCGGGAACAGGAGCAGATCGCGGCTGCCGAGCAGGGTCGGGAGAACCGGCTGCTGGCGGCACCGGACGTCACCACCCGCCAGCTGGACGTCAACGGTGTTCCGGCCACCCTGGTGGTTTCCCGGGACGCGGACTCTGCCCTGTTTGTTGCCGGAGACCTTCCGGATCCCGGCGAGGGCCGGGAATACCAGCTGTGGCTGCTGGAGGAAGAGACCCCGATCCCGAATGTACGCTTCGACGGCGGGGACGACGTCCGCATCTGGCTCAGCGGCAACGTCACCGATGCAGGAGCTGTGGCCATGACGGTGGAACCGGAGGGCGGCTCAGAAACCCCCACGCTGCCTTTGCTGGCCTCGGCCGAGCTGTAGACAGGCGCTGACGGCGGCCGTAGCCGCCGTCAGCCTCGTCCGGCGGCGGCTACGCGCCGCGGCGGGCGATGGCGGCGTTCACGCCGTCGTCGTTCAGTGCCTTCAGCCAGCTCAGCAGCTCCGGACCGGCTGCCGGATTTGCCGCCACCGCCGGGCGCACCATCGGGTGATCGGTGGCCAGCTCCTGCAGCCGGAGGGAGCTGGTCCCCGGATCCTCGGCCTGCGCCAGGAGGGCCACTTCCGCGGGATTCACCCGGGAGGCCGGGGCGGCGGAGGCACCGGCATCCGCCACTACATCGGCAGCGGGAATGTTCATGACCGGGCTTGCCGTCCGGTGTCCTGGCTTCTGAATCTCGTCCTGCATGCAGTCCTCCTTCAAACGCGGGCCTTTATCAGTAGGCTTTCAATCATCCTTGCAGACCCCGGCACCAAGCCCAAACCGTCCGCACCGGCAGCGCTGATCGGGGACGGGAGAAGACAAAGACGCACCCGGATGCTGCCGGAACCGGCCCCGGCTCTGGCCCGGCGCCCCCGGCGCAGGCTAGGATTCCGCGCGGCAGCGGCCGGAGATAGTTGCCCGCGGTGTCCGGGGTGCGACATACTGAAGCCTATTCGTTCTTGGATCGAGCAATCCTCTATCAAAGTTTTTGCCTTATCCGGCCGCCGGCTGCGTGCAGGAACTGAAGGAGCTGCAAGGCAGAGTGTTTTTCAAGACTTTCGGCTGGTCATTCGCCATCACGGCCGCCGCGCTGGTCACAGCGTTCTTCTACGGGGGGATAGAGGCACTCATCCTCTGTGCCATTCTCGGTGTTCTTGAGATCAGCCTCAGCTTCGATAATGCGGTAGTCAACGCCCGCATCCTCGAAAAAATGAGCCCCTTCTGGCAGAAAATGTTCCTCACCGTAGGCATTCTGATTGCCGTGGTGGGTATGCGCATTGTGTTCCCGCTGGTCATTGTGGGCGTCACAGCCAGCATGAATCCGATTGAAGCGCTGCGGCTGGCCTTGGAGAAGGGCGACCCTGAGCAGCCGGGCACTTACGGCTACCTGCTGCACGAGGCGCACCCGCAGATCGCTGCCTTCGGCGGCATGTTCCTGCTGATGATCTTCCTGGACTTTATGTTCGAGGACCGGGACATCCGCTGGCTGCGCTGGATCGAGGCCCCGCTGGCCAAAATCGGCAAGCTTAACGGTGCGTCCCTGATTGCCGGCCTTGCGGTCCTGTTGGCAGCTGCCAGCCTGGCCGACGCCGAGCACACCACCGATATTTTTGTCGCCGGTTCCGCAGGCCTTATCACCTACCTTCTTGTCACCGGTTTGGGTGGCCTGTTTGACGTCGACGGCGACGGCGACTTCGATGACGAAGACGCCATCAAGCGGGTGGAAAAGAAGTCCGGCAACGGCGAGCTGGTCAAGGCCACCGGCAAGGCAGCGTTTATGCTCTTCCTCTACCTGGAAATGATCGACGCGTCCTTCTCCTTCGACGGTGTCATCGGCGCTTTCGCCATCACCTCGGATCCGATCATCATCGCCCTCGGCCTCGGCCTGATCGGTGCGATCTTTGTCCGCTCGCTGACCGTTTTCCTGGTCCGGCAGGGCACGCTGGATGAGTTCGTCTACCTGGACCACGGTGCGCACTGGGCCATCGGCGCCCTCGCCGCGATCCTGCTGCTGACCATTGAACTGGAAATCAACGAGATCATCACCGGCCTGATTGGCGTCGTCTTCATTCTGGCGTCCCTGATCTCCTCGATCGTGCGCAACAGGCGCAGCGCGTCCTCCGGCACCCCCACAAAACCTGTCTACTCGAACTAACAAGGGAGAATCATGGGCCTGAGCCTGCAAAAAGGTCAGTCGCTGTCACTGACGAAGAAGGACGGCGGCGCACTCAGCAAGACGCGCCTGGGACTGGGCTGGGATTCCGCAGCCCCGGTCAAGCGCGGACTCTTCGGCACGAAGAAGGCCGCTGAAGTGGACCTCGATGCCTCGGCCATCTTCTTTGATGCCAACGGCAACGCCCTGGACCAGGTCTGGTACGGCCAGCTGGCCAGCAAGGACGGCTCCTCCAAGCACACCGGAGACAACCTGACCGGCGCCGGCGAGGGCGACGACGAAGTCATCCTGGTCAACCTGCAGGCCGTATCCCCGGCCGTGCAGCAGATTGTCTTCGTCATCTCCAGCTACAGCCGCCAGACCTTCGACCAGGTGGAGAACGCGTTCTGCCGGCTGGTGGATGACTCCACTCCCGGCAGCCCGGAAATCGCCCGCTACCAGCTGACCGACTCGGGCAACCACACCGCCATGATCATGGCCAAGGTTGCCCGCGAAGGATCAGGCTGGACCTTCAAGGCCCTCGGCGAGCGCGCCCAGGGCCGCACTGTCATGGACCTGATTCCCATGGCAGCCCGCACACTCTAAACCGAACGTCGCGAAGGAGCGCACCTTGTCCAGCCTGACACTGACCAAAGGCAACAACCTATCCCTGACCAAAGCCGATCCCGGATTGGAACGGGCCCTGGTGGGCTTGGGCTGGGACCCGCGTACCACCAGCGGGGACCCGTTTGACCTGGATGCCTCGGCACTGCTGCTGGGCGCCGACGGCAAGGTGCGTTCCCAGGACGACTTCATCTTCTACAACCAGCTGGCGGCCAAGGACAACTCGGTGGTCCACCAGGGCGATAACCGCACCGGCCAGGGCGACGGCGACGACGAGCAGATCCTGATTGACTTCAGCCTCCTGCCCGCCGACGTTGACCGCGTGGTCATTGTGGTCTCCATTGACCAGGCCGATGTCCGGCACCAGAACTTCGGGCAGGTGCGCGATGCGTACTGCCGCGTAGTCAACCAGGACACCGACGCCGAAGTGGTCCGTTACGACCTCAGCGAAGACGCTGCAGCGGAAACCTCCATGATCTTCGCCGAGGTCTACCGCAACCGCGGCGAATGGAAATTCCGTGCCATCGGCCAGGGTTACGCCTCCGGCCTGTACGGCATCGCCACCGACTTCGGCGTCGTCCTCGACTAATTCCCCATACCTCGTTACAAGGAGCTGAACACCATGGCAGGTCTGTCCCTCTCCAAGGGCAACAACCTTTCCCTCACCAAAACCGATCCCGGACTGCAGAAGGCCCTCGTGGGCCTTGGCTGGGATCCCCGCACCACCACGGGCGAGCCCTTCGATCTGGATGCCTCGGCACTGATGATCGCCGCCAACGGGAAGGTGCGGTCCTCCGATGACTTCATCTTCTACAACCAGCCCGCCGCCAAGGACGGATCCGTCACCCACCTGGGTGACAACCGTTCGGGTGAGGGCGCCGGCGACGACGAGCAGATCCTGATCGATCTCAGCACCATGGCCGCCGACGTCGAGCGCGTGGTTATTGTGGTGTCCATCGACCAGGCCGATGTCCGCAACCAGAACTTCGGCCAGGTCCGCGGCGCCTACTGCCGCGTGGTCAACCAGGACAGCGACAGCGAAATTGTCCGGTTTGACCTGAGCGAGGACGCCGCACCGGAAACCTCGATGATCTTTGCCGAGATCTACCGCAACAACGGCGAATGGAAGTTCAAGGCCGTCGGCCAGGGCTACGCCAGCGGACTGGCCGGCATCGTGACCGATTTCGGCGTGCAGCTCAGCTAGGCTCGCCTTCTTGGCATTACCCTGCGGGGAGTGTTCCGCGGGCCGGAACACTCCCCGCACCCATACCGCAGTTCACCTACGAAAAGGCTGAATAATGACCTCACCTCTGACTCCTCCGGACGCCTCCGAAGCCTCCCTGGTGCTTCAGGCGCCCGAACCGCCCGCCCCGGTTGCTCCGGCCGACGCCCCGGGCATGGTCCCGGTCCCGGAGGAACGCCGCCAGGAAATCGCCGCCCAGGCCCGTTCCTTCATGGATGAGGTCTCCAAGCTTGATGCCCGCAGCCCGGAGTTTACGGCGCAGGTGGACTCCATCAACAAGCTCGCCGGCGCGGAAATGACCGCCTCCGCCGGGTACTCCACCCGCCTGCTGGACCGTTCCTCCACCTCGGTGGCCGGCGCCAAGCGCTCCGGTGACGACGCACAGAAGAAGGTGGCCTCAACACTGGGCGACCTGCGGAGCACGGTGGAGGACCTGACCCCCAACCAGGCGAACCTGGGCACCGGCCGCAAGATCCTGGGCCTGATCCCGGGCGGCAACAAGCTGGCCAAGTACTTCCAGAAGTACGAATCCGCGCAGGTGCAGCTGGACCACATCATCAAGTCCCTGATGGCCGGGCAGGATGAACTGCTCAAGGACAACGCTTCCCTTGCCGGGGAAAAGGTTGAGCTGTGGAAGACCATGCAGACCCTGAGCGAATACTCGGTGCTGGCCGAATCCCTGGACGCCGCGTGCGTGGAGAAGGTGGACAAGCTCAAGAACTCCGGGCAGATTGAGCAGGCCAACGCCTTGGAGGCGGACGTGCTGTTCCCGATCCGCCAGCGCCGCCAGGACATCCTCACCCAGCTGGCCGTCTCCGTGCAGGGCTACCTGGCCATGGACCTGATCCGCAAGAACAACGTGGAACTGATCAAGGGCGTGGAACGCGCCCGCACCACCACCATTTCCGCGCTGCGTACCGCCGTCATCGTGGCCCAGGCCCTGGCCAACCAGAAGATGGTGCTGGACCAGATCGACGCCGTGAACGCCACCACCAACAACATGATCCTGAGCACCAGCGAAATGCTCAAGGACCAGACGGCCCGGATCCACCAGCAGGCCTCCAGCTCCGGAGTGAGCGTGGAAACGCTGCAGAAGGCGTTCGACAACGTGTTCCAGACCATGGACGCCATTGACACCTTCCGTTCCGAGGCCGCCCGCAACATGGAGGGCACCGTGAAGTCGCTGGAGTCCACCATTACCCAGGCCAAGCCCTACCTGGAGCGCTCCCGCCAGAGCGAGTCCCGCTAGGTGCCGGGCACGGCAGCTCCGAGGCAAAGGACATCCACGTGGTAATCGGCAGGTTCATCGGATCTCTCTTTGGCAACTCATCCGAGTCCGGGCCCGCGGACGGCCAGGCGCAGCAGGCACAGCTTGCCGCCCAGCCGCCGTCGGGTCCGGACGCCGAGCACCGGGAGACCGCACGCTCCCTGGTGAACCTGCGTACCGCCGTCCGCCGCGCCGGAGCTGCCATGCCCACACTGATTTCCTCCCAGGTACGCCAGATCGATGACATCCTGGCGCCGCTGGTGGAGTACATCGGCAGCAACGGGGCCTCCACCGAGCAGCGGGTGCTGCTGAATTCCATCATTACCAGCTACCTCCCCACTCCCCTGCGGGCCTACGTGGCCCTGAACGAACGGGAGCGGACCGACGATTCCGAGGCCACTGCATTGCTCGTTGAACAACTGACCATCCTCGAGGGCATCGCCCGGGACCTGGAAAACCAGGTCCGCACCGGTGCCATCGCTGAACTGTCCACCCACGGCCGGTTCCTGGACGACAAGTTCTCCCCCTCTTCACTGACCTTCGGAGACCGCTGATGGGCACCCTGGTAGCCGGCGCCAACGCCGCACTGACCGCGGAGAACCCCGGCCTGACCTCCATCCTGGTGGGCATGGGCTGGGACGTGATTCCCAGCCGCGGACCGCAGTCCGAGCTGGTCCCGCTCACCCTGCTGTGCGGCCCCGACGGACGTGTCCTCTCCGATGACCATCTGGTGTTCTTCAACCAGATCGCCAGCCCGGAAGCCTCCGTGCAGTTCCTCGGCGAGGAGGATGACGAGCAGATCGACGTGGACCTCTCCCGCGTGCCCGCCCAGGTGTCCAAGATTGTTTTTGCCGTCTACGCGGATCCGGAAATGCGCGGACCGGGCAACTTTGCCGCCGTTCGCAGCGCCCACATCCGTGTGGCCCGCCCCAACGGCAGCGAACTGGTCCGTTTCGACCTGCCCGCCGCCAACCGGGACACCATCACCGCCATGATGTTCGGTGAGCTCTACCGGCACCGGGAGGACTGGAAATTCCGTGCCCTCGGACAGGGGTACACCACTGGCCTGCGCGGGCTGGCCGCCGACTTCGGATTCGATCTCTAGGCGATGGCCGTCAACCGATCGTCGGCTCCCCGCACCGACCTCCCCTTCCTGAGCCGCCGACATCAAAGCCGCGCGTATCCATCTCTGCCACCTGCTCGGCGGTGTAATTGCCCAGCAGCGGCACATCCGTGGCGGATTCCGAGTGGGTG
>NZ_JBNHFW010000014.1:0-89986 GCF_059090685.1 Arthrobacter sp. Y3225209 | reverse complement strand
ATAGCCGTCCGCCGCGTGATGGTGAGCGTCGCTCCTTCGGCGACCGCGGTGCATCCGCTGGCGGCCGTAAGCCGTTCTCGCGTGATGACCGTCCTGCCCGTGATGGTGAGCGTAAGCCTTTCAGCCGTGATGATCGCCCGCAGCGGGATAGCCGTCCGCCGCGTGATGGTGAGCGTCGCTCCTTCGGCGACCGCGGTGCATCCGCTGGCGGCCGTAAGCCGTTCTCGCGTGATGACCGTCCTGCTCGTGATGGTGAGCGTAAGCCTTTCAACCGTGATGATCGCCCCCAGCGCGAAAGCCGTCCGCCGCGCGGTGACCGTCCCTCGCAGGGGGCGGGCCGTCCCGCATTTGGCCGGGACGAAGCCCCGGCTGCGCCCCGGCCCCGCAATGCGAAGGACCTGCGCAGCGCCAACCGGCCGGACCGTGAGCGTTCGCCCGAGATCGACGAGGACGTCACCGGACAGGAGCTGGACAAGGTAACCCGCGCCCAGCTTCGCAACCTCGAAGAGGTCAACGGCGAATGGGTTGCCAAGCACCTGGTGATGGCCGGACGCCTGATCGACGACGAACCGGAGCTGGCATTCCAGCACGCCCTCGCTGCCAGCCGGCGAGGCGGACGCATGGCCGTTGTCCGCGAGGCCGTGGGCCTGACCGCCTATGCCGCCGAGCACTTCGGTGAGGCCCTCCGCGAGTTCCGTACCTACCGTCGCATCAGCGGTTCCAATGACTACCTGCCCATGATGGCCGACTGCGAACGCGGCCTGGGTCATCCGGAGCGGGCACTGGATCTTGTCCGGTCCGAGGACGCCAAGGATCTGGATACCGCAGGTCAGGTGGACCTGGCCATTGTTGCCTCCGGTGCGCGCATGGACATGGGGCAGTTCGAGGCCGCCGTCAGCGCCCTGGAGATTCCGCAGCTGGACCGTAACCGGGCCTTCTCCTTCAGCCCGCGCCTGTTCCGTGCCTACGCTGATGCACTGGAGCTGGCCGGCCGGAATGAGGAAGCCGAGACCTGGCGTAAGCAGGCACTGCGTGCCGACAGCGCACTGGGTATGGGCGATTTCGCCGAACCGGAGATCTTTGACCTGGCACCCGAGGAAGAACGCAAGGAACGCCGTTCCGAACGCCGCGAGGACCGCTCCGGGGCCTACTTTGCAGCAGATGAGGAGTCCGCGCCCAAGGACAACTCGGTGGTCGAACCGGCAGAGGACGCCGATGCACTGCCAAGCGACGAGCAGGAAGGCCTGCTGACCGAGGACGGCGACGTGGATGAGGACGTCGAGGTTGTGGTGAGCGACTTCAACATGGACGACGACGAGGATGAGGACACCGCACGCGAAGACGCCGACGAGACGGAACAGTCGCGTATCGATGACTGATTCTTCGCTGGTCTCGGGTTATGACGCGGTCTTTTCGGACCTGGACGGGGTGGTCTATGCCGGCCCGCACGCCATCCCGGGTGCCGTAGAGGCACTGGGCAGGGTGGCGGACTCCCCGGTCCGGCTTGCCTACATCACCAACAACGCCTCACGCTCTTCGGAGACCGTGGCGGCCCACCTGCGCGAACTCGGAGCACCGGCTACGGCGGCCAACGTCTTCGGGTCCGCGCAGGCCGGGGCCGAACTGCTTGCTGCCAAGGTGCAGGCCGGTGCCAGCGTCCTGGTGACGGGCAGTGCCACGCTGCGGGCGGCCGTGGAAGCCCAGGGGCTGGTGTGCGTTGACTCAGCCGAGGATGAACCGGATGCCGTCATTCAGGGGTTCGACCCCGGGCTGGGATGGAAGGACCTTGCGGAGGCCGCCTTCGCCGTCGGCAGGGGCGCCGTCTGGGTAGCCACCAATACCGACATGTCCATTCCGCAGGCCCGAGGCATTGCTCCCGGCAACGGCACGCTCGTGGCCGCCGTCGGCGCTGCCACGGGACGCGTACCCTTCGTGGCCGGCAAACCGGAGGCACCGCTGTTTACGACGGCGGCACGTCACCTGGGCGTTGAACGCCCGCTTGTGGTGGGGGACCGGCTGGACACCGACATCCTGGGTGGGACCAACGCCGGCTTTGACACCGCGCTGGTGCTGACCGGCGTCGATACGCCCATGACCGCCCTCGCGGCGCGCACGCCGGAACGGCCGGTGTACATCATCGAGAATCTTGCTGCGCTTTTCCAGCCGTACCGGCAGCCGGTACGGGACGGCGAGAGTTACAGCTGCGGAGCCGCCAGCGCCCGGGTGGACGGGTCTGCAGTGGTGATCACCGGAGACTCTTCCAATCTGGACAGCTGGCGCGCTGCGTGCGCGGCGTGGTGGGCGGCCTACCCGGAAGTCGAAGCAGCGGTGGCACCGGAGATCCGCTGGAGTGTCACACCCCGCAGCTAGTCTTGTGCCAGCAGTTCTATCCGTTCTACCGCAGTCGCAGGAGGAAGCCCCATTGTCTGAATCAGCGTTGTCCGAATCTGGGTTGTCTGAATCAGCGTTGTCCGAATCAGCCTTGCCGGACTCGGTGATGCCTGCAGCATCAGAATCGCGGCCGCAGTCCCCGGTCCCCACCGGCGATACTGAGGTGGATTCGCTGCTGGACGAACTCCGGGCCCTGGACGATGCCCCGGTTTCCTCGCACGGCGCAACGTACTCCGCGCTCCATGAGGGGCTGCTGGCAGCATTAAACGCCGAAGGGAACACGCCGCCGCACGCGCCGGCGCCGGGACCAGCGAAGGATGCACGCTAAGCATGCCCAGACTGGATCAGGAACTGGTGACCCGCGGACTGGCGCGGTCGCGGACCCAGGCGGCAAAGCTCATTGCAGCGGGCCGGGTAATGCGTGCGGGCCAGCCGGCAGGCAAGGCATCAGC
This sequence comes from Arthrobacter sp. Y3225209, assembly GCF_059090685.1. Classification (NCBI taxonomy): domain Bacteria; kingdom Bacillati; phylum Actinomycetota; class Actinomycetes; order Micrococcales; family Micrococcaceae; genus Arthrobacter; species Arthrobacter sp. Y3225209. The sequence goes on along the minus strand of NZ_JBNHFW010000014.1, from coordinate 87,143 downwards.
GCCGGTGGGGCCGGGAGACCGGCTTGATGTGCTCGATGATGGTCTGCCGGACTATGTCAGCCGTGCCGGACACAAGCTGGCGGGTGCCCTGGCGGCCTTTCCGGCCGTCCGTGCCCAGGGGGCGCGCTGCCTGGATGCGGGTGCCTCCACCGGAGGATTCACTGATGTGCTGCTGCGCTCCGGGGCCGCGCACATCGCGGCCGTGGACGTTGGCCACGGCCAGCTGGTGGAACAGATCCGGACGGATCCGCGGGTCAGCGTCTACGAGGGCATGAACGTGCGCTACCTTTCTCCGGCAGATATCGGGGGTTCCGTGGACCTCACCGTCGCTGATCTGTCCTTTATCTCCCTGACCATGGTGATGGGACCGCTGGCAGCTGCCACCCGCCCCGGCGGCAGCCTGCTGCTGATGGTCAAACCGCAGTTCGAGGTGGGCCGGGAGAACCTGAACCGCACCGGCGTGGTCACGGATCCCGCCAGGCACCGGCAGGCAGTGACCCGTGTGGCGGCCGCTGCCATGGCGGCAGGGCTTCGGATCGGCGGCATAGCGCCCAGTCCGCTGCCCGGCCAGGACGGGAATGTTGAGTTCTTTATGTGGCTGCAGGTTCCGGAACGTGCTGAAGCCGTCCCCGCCGGCCCGGCTGATACAGCCGCGGAGCGGGTGGTGGATGAGGCATTCGCTGGCTTCACCGGGTTTGCGGTGGGGGAGTCTGCCGTAGAAGACTGACGGATGGACGTGCCATAAGACACCGGCAACGAAGAGGATGAAGGCGCAGATGAGCAGACGGATACTGGTTTTGGCCCACACGGGACGGCGGGCCGCCATGACCGCTGCCCAGGAGGCCTGCACCCAGCTGCATTCGTCGGGCCTGATCCCCGTCATGCGCCGCCGGGACCTGGAGGATATCCAGGCCGAATACGGCGTCCTGACCGCCCCCACCGAAATACTCGACGAAGACGTGGCACTGACCGATGTTGACCTGGGCATGGTGCTTGGCGGAGACGGCACCATCCTCCGCGCCGCGGAACTGGTCCGGGGCACCAACGTACCGCTGCTGGGCGTGAACCTGGGCCATGTGGGCTTCCTTGCGGAAAGCGAACGTGCGGACCTGGCCCAGACCGTGCACTGGGTGGTGGAACGGGCCTACACGGTCGAAGAACGCATGACCATTGACGTGAAGGTCTGGCACAGCAACACCCTGATTGCGCATACCTGGGCGCTCAACGAAGCGGCCGTGGAAAAAGCCGACCGGCAGCGCATGCTGGAGGTGGTTATCGAAGTCGATGCCCGCCCGATCAGCTCCTTCGGATGCGACGGCGTGGTGCTGGCAACCCCCACCGGTTCCACGGCTTACGCTTTTTCCGCCGGCGGTCCCGTGGTGTGGCCCGAAGTCGAGGCACTGCTGCTGGCCCCGATCAGCGCGCACGCCCTGTTCGCCAAGCCGCTGGTCGTGGCACCCACCTCCGTGCTTGCCGTGGAAATCCTGACCCGCACGGACGCATCCGGTGTGCTCTGGTGCGACGGCAGGCGCAGCCTGGACCTTCCCCCGGGCTCCCGGGTGGAGGTCACACGTTCCCAAACCCCGGTGCGGCTGGCACGGACCCACCTGACCCCCTTCTCTGAACGCCTGGTCCGCAAATTCCAGCTTCCGACCCATGGCTGGCGCGGGCCCGCAGCCGCTCCGCCGGCGGGAACCGACCTGAGCCCCAGCCGCAGGGATGCAGGCCTCCGGGAAGCCGCCGGTGCGGCAGAGGGCAGCCGGGAGAGTGCAGATGCAGACACCGCCGCTACAGACCAGGCAGTTACCGACCGCGGAGGCTTCGTCGAATGATTGAGGAAATCCGGATCAGGGACCTCGGTGTCATCACCGATGCCACCTTGAACCTGGGGCCCGGTTTTACCGTGGTCACCGGCGAGACCGGTGCCGGTAAAACCATGGTCATCACCGCACTGGGCCTGTTGCTTGGCGCCCGTTCCGATGCAGGCGCGGTACGCATTGGTGCCAAGTCCGCCGTCGCTGAGGCGCTCGTCCACGTTGACCCGCAGAGTCCGGCAGCCCTCCGAGCTGCCGAGGCTGGTGCCGAACTGGAGGACTACGACGGCGCCGCCGAACTCACCCTGGTCCGCACCGTCAACGCCGACGGGCGCAGCCGTGCCCACGTAGGGGGACGATCCGCTCCGGTGGGGGTGCTGGCCCAGGTCGGGGAGCACCTTGTAGTGGTCCACGGGCAGACCGACCAGCTGAGACTGAAGAGTGCCGCCGCGCAGCGGGAGGCTCTGGACAAGTACGCCGGCGCTCCGCTGGCCGCCGAGCTCGGATCCTACCGGGAGGACTATGCCCGCTGGCGCGCCGCCGCCAAGGAACTGGCCGAACTCCGGGACCAGGCGAGGGACCGGCTGCGCGAGGCCGAATACCTGACCGCTTCGCTGGAGGAAATCGAGGCGGTGGACCCGCAGCCAGGGGAGGATGAAACCCTCAAATCCGAAGCCATGCGCCTGGGCAACCTGGAGGAACTGCGGACCGCGGCCGCCGGTGCCCATGCGGCCCTGATCGCGGACGACTTCGCTGACGGCGGTGATGCCACCTCGCTGGTGGACGCCGCCAAACGCCAGCTCGAATCCGCGGGCGAGCATGACCCGGCCCTTGCCTCGGCAGCCCAGCGGCTGGCGGAAGTCGGCTATATTCTGGCGGACATCGCAACGGAACTGGCCAGCTACGGCGCATCTCTGGATTCAGAGGGACCTGAACGGCTGGCAGAGGTGGAATCCCGGCGCGCAGAACTGGCCGGCCTGGTCCGCAAGTACGCGCCCTCCATCGACGGCGTACTGGAATGGGGCGCGGAAAGCGCCAAACGGCTCGCTGAGCTCAGCTCCGACGACACCCGGATAGAAGCCCTCGAGGCGGAAATCACGTCGCTCGGCGAACGGCTGGAAACCAGGGGTGCGGCGCTGACCAAGCTACGCACCGACGCCGCAGCGGAACTGTCCCGGCGGGTCAGCGACGAGCTGACGGCCCTGGCCATGAAGGACGCCAACCTGGTCATTGAGGTTGAACCTGCGGGGGAGCCCGGGCCGTACGGTGCGGACACCATTGCGTTCCTGCTGGCACCCCACCCCGGGGCGCCCGCCCGCCCGCTGGGGAAGGGAGCTTCCGGCGGCGAACTCTCGCGCGTCATGCTCGCCATCGAAGTGGTCCTCGCCGCCGTGGACCCGGTGCCCACCTTCATCTTCGATGAGGTTGACGCCGGCGTGGGCGGTAAGGCCGCCGTCGAAATCGGGCGGCGCCTGGCCATGCTGGCAAAGCACGTCCAGGTGATCGTGGTGACCCACCTTCCACAGGTGGCAGCCTTCGCCGATCATCACATCCGCGTGATTAAGACCTCAACCGCTGCCGACGACGGCTCCGGTGTCACCGCAAGCGACGTGCGGGTACTGGGCCAGGAGGAGCGGATCAAGGAACTTGCCCGCATGCTTGCGGGCCAGGAAGACTCGGCATCGGCACGTGCCCACGCCGAGGAGCTGCTGGGCTCAGCGGGACATCTCCAATGACCCGGCCAACTCATGCGGGAACCCCGCAGGGCGGAGCCGCCGGTCAGAATTCCAGTGCAGGTCAAACCCGAAACGGCAAAAGGTGATAGGCTCGAACTCCGTGGTGCAGCGATCAAATTCCAGGTTTCCCAAGTCGTCTTCTACGACCAAACACATCTTCGTCACCGGTGGCGTGGCGTCCTCACTCGGTAAGGGACTGACAGCGTCAAGTCTCGGCCATTTGTTGAGGTCGCGCGGCATAGCGGTGACCATGCAGAAGCTCGATCCCTACTTGAATGTGGATCCGGGCACAATGAACCCCTTCCAGCACGGCGAGGTCTTCGTGACCGATGACGGTGCCGAGACGGACCTCGACATTGGACACTACGAGCGGTTCCTTGATGAGAGCCTCGACGGTTCCGCCAACGTGACCACCGGCCAGGTGTACTCCACCGTTATTGCCAAGGAACGCCGCGGCGAATACCTCGGCGACACGGTGCAGGTCATCCCGCACATCACCGACGAGATCAAGCGCCGCATGCGCCTGCCCTCCGAGGCGAAGAAGACCCCCGACGTCATCATCACCGAAATCGGCGGCACTGTCGGCGACATCGAGTCCCAGCCGTTCCTCGAGGCAGCCCGCCAGGTGCGCCAGGACATCGGCCGCAACAACGTCTTTTTCCTGCACGTGTCCCTGGTGCCGTACATCGGCCCGTCCCAGGAACTGAAGACCAAGCCGACGCAGCACTCCGTGGCTGCCCTGCGCTCCATCGGCATCCAGCCGGACGCCATCGTCATCCGCTCGGACCGCCCGGTGCCGGATGCCATGCGCAACAAGATTGGCCGCATGTGCGACGTCGACGTTGACGCAGTGATCGGCTGCCCGGATGCCCCGAGCATCTACGACATCCCCAAGACCCTTCACTCCCAGGGCCTGGACGCGTACATCGTCCAGCACCTGGACCTGAAGTTCAAGGACGTCAACTGGACCAAGTGGGACCGCCTGCTTGAAGCCGTGCACAACCCCAAGCACCACGTGGATATTGCCCTGGTGGGCAAGTACGTGGACCTGCCGGACGCCTACCTTTCCGTGACCGAAGCGCTGCGCGCCGGCGGTTTCGCGAACAAGGCCAAGGTCAACATCCGCTGGGTTCCCTCCGATGACTGCGACACCCCCGAAGGTGCCGCGAAGGCGCTGGCCGGCGCCGACGCCATCTGCGTGCCCGGCGGCTTCGGCATCCGCGGCCTCGAAGGCAAGCTCGGCGCCCTGACCTATGCCCGGGAGAACAAACTCCCGACGCTGGGCCTGTGCCTTGGCCTGCAGTGCATGGTCATTGAATACGCCCGCAACGTGGTGGGCCTTGAGGGTGCCTCCTCGTCCGAGTTCGAACCGGATACGCAGTACCCGGTTATCGCCACGATGGCCGAGCAGAAGGACATTGTTGCCGGCGGCGGCGACATGGGCGGCACCATGCGCCTGGGCCTCTGGGATGCCAAGCTGGAACCGGAGTCCGTGGTTGCCAAGACCTACGGCAAGACGGAGGTGGCCGAACGTCACCGCCACCGCTACGAGGTCAACAACCAGTACCGTGACCAGATCGCCGACGCCGGCCTGGTGTTCTCCGGAACCACCACCGACGGCGGCCTGGTGGAGTTCGTCGAGCTTCCCGCCGATGTCCACCCGTACTACGTCTCCACGCAGGCTCACCCGGAGCTCAGCTCCCGCCCGACGCGTCCGCACCCGCTCTTCGCCGGACTCGTCAAGGCTGCCCTGGCCCACCAGAAAGCCAAGGCCTAGCACCATGACAGGGACGCAGGGGTTCGCTGACGAACAAAGCCCGCGGCGGCTGCTGGCATCGGAAACGGTGTACAGCGGTCAGGTGTGGGACGTGGTCAAGGAGAAGTTCACCCTGACCGACGACGGCGAGCCCCTCGTCCGTGACTACATCACCCACCCCGGCGCCGTGGCCATCCTGGCCATGAATGACGCCGGCCAGGTGCTGCTGATCAACCAGTACCGGCACCCGGTGAGGATGACCCTGTGGGAAATTCCGGCCGGCCTGCTGGACGTGGACGGCGAGGACTTCCAGGTCGGCGCCGCCCGCGAACTGGCGGAGGAAGCAGACCTAGTGGCTTCGGAATGGCAGGTCCTGACCGATCTGTTCCTCTCGCCGGGTTCCTCCCGCGAGGCATTGCGGATCTACCTGGCCCGCGGTATTTCCGAAGTCCCGGCTGCGGAGCGTCACACCAGGACCCACGAGGAAGCCGAGATCAAGGCCGAATGGGTGGACCTGGATGATGCAGTGCAGGCAGCCCTGCAGGGGAGAATGCACAGCCCCTCTGCCGTCGCCGCGGTCCTTGCAGCCGCCGTCGCACGCGGCAACGGTTTCCGGGATCTGCGTCCGGCCGACGCACCGTGGCCCGAGCACCACTCGCAGCACTCCACCTGGCCCAACGGCCCGGTTCGCTAGCTAGGAACCAAGCATGACCACCGCTGACGCCTCACCGGGGAACAGCAACGACACCGTAGCCATCAACCTGAGCGGGTCCCTGAACCCCACACTCAAACTGGATCTGGATTCCGAAGCTGCCCGGCGCCTGCGGGACGCTGATCTGGCCGAGCTGGACCGCACCGGTCCCTCCAACGCATCCCGCACGGCAGCGCCCGCAGACGATGCGGGACCGGCCGGGGAACCCAAGACCCGGACCGGCGCCGCCCAGGCGGGTAATACCCCGGCCAAGGCGCCTGCCAGGTCGCGTGCCGCTACGTCGCACTCGGCTGCCGAAGAGCTCCGCTCCACCCCGGCCGGCCGGGCCATCGGAGCCTACCTGCAGCACATGGCCGTGGAACGCGGCCTGGCGGTCAATACGCTGGACGCCTACCGCCGCGACCTGCTGCGTTACGCCCGCTTCCTGGCCGCGAGGGGAGTGGAGGACATTACCCGTATTTCGCGGCACGATGTCACGGCCTTCGCCCAGTCCATCTCCGAAGGATCCGACGGTGCGTCTGCACTGAGCGTGCGCTCGGCGGCCCGGACCATTGTTGCGGTGCGCGGACTGCACCGCTTCTGGGCGCTGGAAGGAATGACCGCCGCCGATCCTGCGTCCGATGTGCATCCGCCCATGCCGGGCAAACGCCTGCCCAAGGCCATCAGCGTCAGCGAAGTCACGCGCATCCTCGAAGCCGTCTCACTGGATACCCCGTCCGGCCTGCGCGACCGTGCCCTGCTCGAGTTCCTGTACTCGACGGGTGCCCGCATCAGTGAAGCCGTGGGCCTGGACGTGGATGACCTGTCCCTGGAACGGATTCCGGCGAAGGGTCCGGACGTGGTGCGGCTTTTCGGCAAGGGGTCCAAGGAACGCCTGGTCCCACTGGGTTCCTATGCTGCCCGGGCGCTGGATGACTATCTGGTGCGCGGCCGGCCCGCGGCCTCGGCCAAGGGCAAAGGCACTCCGGCACTCTTCCTCAACGCCAGGGGCGGCAGGCTGTCCCGGCAGAGTGCCTGGACCATTCTTAAAAACGCCGCTGAGAAGGCCAACATCGGCCGTGACGTCTCGCCGCACACCCTCCGCCACTCCTTCGCGACGCACCTGCTCGAAGGCGGTGCCGACGTCCGCGTGGTCCAGGAACTGCTGGGGCATGCCTCGGTCACGACCACGCAGGTCTACACCCTGGTCACCGCAGAGACCCTGCGCGAGGTCTACGCCGCAGCCCACCCCCGGGCACTGTGATGCCTGCGGGCGGGGTGCCGGCCTTCCGGGCGTCCCCGGTGGTCCTCTGTTTCCTGTTCCGGACCACACAGGACGGTCCGCAGGTCCTGATGGGCCTGAAGAAGACCGGCTTCGGCCTCGGCCGGGTTGTCACCCTTGGCGGACACATCGAGGCGGGGGAGACTCCCGAACAGGCAGCCGTCCGCGAGGTGGAGGAAGAGTCCGGCGTCGTCGTCGCCGAAGCGGACCTGCAACAGGCCGGCACCATCGAATGGATCTTCCCCGCCGCACCGGCCCTGGACATGTCCACCGTCCTGTTTCGGGCACAGCGCTGGGAGGGCGATCCTGTGGAGACGGAGGAGATCCGCCCGGCCTGGTATCCGGCGGGGGAGATGCCCTATGCCAGGATGTGGCCGGACTCCGCCCACTGGATGCCCCGCCTGCTGGCCGGCGAATACTTCGACGCCGTCGTCACCATCGCCGACGACAACGTCAACGTAGCAAGCATCCTTTTTTCCTGAAGCGGGGCGGCGCCCCTAGCTGGCATTCCCGATGCTGCGAGCGGCGGGAAGGAGGCCGGTGCCGGTTACACGGGCACGGGTAAGGCCCCGAGGAGTCAGGAGGAAGGCGGCTTTAGTATTTCCTGAGAGCTCTGCGAGCACGGAAATTTCGTTGCCGCCGTTCCGGGCCCCTCGGGGCCTCATCAACGGCACAAACCTACGGCAGGTGCCGCTCCTCGGCTCCGTTGTACTCGCTCAGCGGACGGATCAGGGAGTTGGCTTCAAGCTGCTCCATGATGTGCGCCGTCCACCCGGTAATCCGCGCCGCAACAAACAGCGGTGTGAACGTGGGCGTATCAAAGCCCATCAGGTGGTAGGCAGGGCCGGCCGGGTAGTCCAGGTTCGGCAGGATGTTCTTGCGCTCACCCATGGCCGATTCCAGCGCCGTGTACAGGTCCCCCAGGTCAGGGCGGTCATAGTGTTTGACCATGTTGTCCAGGGATGCCTTCATGGTCGGCACCCTGGAATCCCCGTTCTTGTAGACCCGGTGGCCGAAGCCCATGATCTTCTTCTTCTGTTCCAGCGCCTCGTCCAGCCACGCTGCAGCGTGGGCCGCGACGTCGCCGTCGCCCGCGCTCTGCGCGATTTCCTCGAACGTGTGCATCACGGCTTCGTTGGCGCCGCCGTGCAGCGGGCCCTTCAGCGCACCGATGGCTCCGGTGACTGCCGAGTGCAGGTCCGAGAGCGTGGAGGTGATGACACGCCCGGTGAAGGTGGACGCGTTGAAGGAGTGCTCTGCGTACAGGATCATCGAGACGTTGAAGGCCTCCACCACCTCGGGGGCGGCTTCCTCGCCGAACGTCATCCAGAGGAAGTTCGCCGAGTAGCCCAGGTCATCCCGGGGCTCCACGACGTCCTGGCCGCGGCGGCGGCGCTGGTCGTAGGCGACGACGGCGGGCATGGCCGCGAACAGGCCCACGGCCTTGTCCATGTTGGCCTGTACCGATGAATCCTCGGCCAGCTCATGCGAGGCGCCCAGGACGGAGGCTGCGGTGCGGCAGACGTCCATCGGGTGGCAGGTGACCGGCAGCGCGTCGATGACGGCCTTCAGCTCGGGGGTGAGGGCACGCTGGGCGCGTTCCCCGTCGGTGAACTCGGCCAGTTCCGCCTCGGTGGGCAGCTCGCCGTTCCAGAGCAGGTAGGCCACTTCTTCGAAGCTGCACCGGGCGGCGAGCTCCTGGACCGGATAGCCGCGGTAGAGCAGGGAGTTGGTCTCGGGGTTGACCTTGGAGATGCGGGTGGTGTCTACGAGTACCCCCGCCAGGCCCTTGTGGATCTGGGGATCTGTCATTGGTGCTGACTCCTTCGTCGTGCGGTTAATGCCTGGCCGGGTCTAGTGGGTGCCCGGAACCTGGAAGTTGAAAACGGACGTGTCGAAGTGGTTGTACGCCTCATAATCCACCAGATCGTACAAACGTGCACGTGTGAGCATGTTGGGCACATCGGACTCCTGCGTGCCGTGCGCCTTGATGGTTTCCAGTGTCCGCTCGGCCGCACCCATGGCGCTGCGCAGCAGCGTGACGGGGTAGATCACCATGTTCACGCCCACGGAGGAGAGCTCCTCGTAGGTGAACAGCTCGCTCTTGCCGAACTCCGTCATATTGGCCAGGATCGGCACGTCGACGGCGGCGCGGATGGCCGCGAATTCCTCGAGGGACTTCATCGCTTCGGGGAAGATGGCATCGGCGCCGGCCTCCACCAGCGCCCGGGCGCGGTCCTGGGCGGCTTCGAGTCCGTCCACGGCGCGGATGTCCGTGCGGGCCATGATCAGGAAGTTCGGGTCCCGGCGCGCGTCCGCGGCGGCACGGATGCGCTTGACCGCGGTTTCGGTGTCCACCACGTTCTTGCCGTCCAGGTGGCCGCAGCGCTTGGGGTTGAACTGGTCCTCGATGTGGCAGCCGGCCAGGCCGGCGTTCTCGAGTTCCTGGATGGTGCGTGCCACGTTCATCGGCTCGCCGAAGCCGGTGTCGGCGTCGACGATGGCCGGCAGGTCGGTCATCCGGGCAATCTGCCCGGCACGCGTGGCCACCTCGGTGAGGGTGGTCAGCCCGATGTCCGGCAGGCCCAGGTCATTGGCCAGGACGGCGCCGGAGATGTAGACGCCGTGGAAGCCCTTTTCCTCGATCAGGCGGGCCGAGAGCGGGTTGAAGGCGCCCGGGAACTGCTGCAGGGTGCCGGAGGCCAGTCCTTCACGGAAGGCAATCCGCTTGGCTTCGGGGGTTACGGAGGAGTACAGCATTTAGAAGAGTCCCTTCGGTGCGGCGGCCGGGGTGATGACGCCGTCGGCGGCGGTGATGTTCAGCTGGTCCAGCTCGCCGGCGGCCAGCTCGGGCAGGCGCTGCACGGTGGCCAGGAAGCGCTCGATCTCTTCCTCGGACACCAGGCCGCGGGCCAGGGTGCGGAACTTGTTGATGTACTGCTCACGGGCAAACGGCTTGGCGCCCAGCGGGTGGGCGTCCGCAACGGCAATTTCGTCGGTGATCACGGTGCCGTCGGTCAGCACGATGGTGACCTTGCCGCCGAAGGCCTTCTCGCTGATGTCCAGCGAGTGGTAGCGGCGGGTCCACTCCGGATCCTCCACGGTGGTGACCTTGTGCCACAGTTCCACGGTGTCCGGCCGGCCGGCGCGTTCGGGGGAGTAGGAATCCACGTGGTGCCAGGATCCGTCCTGCAGGGCCACGGTGAAGATGTACGGGATGGAGTGGTCCAGGGTTTCGCGCGAGGCGGTGGGATCGTACTTCTGCGGATCGTTCGCGCCGGAGCCAATGACGTAGTGGGTGTGGTGCGAGGTGGCGATCAGGACGCTCTCCACGTTGGCCGGATCGGCGGCTTCGGGGTGCTCGCCGTGGATCTTGCGGGCCAGGTCAATCCAGGCCTGGGCCTGGTACTCCGCAGAGTGTTCCTTGGTGTACGTGTCCAGGATGGCGCGCTTGGCTTCGCCTTCTTCGGGCAGCGGAACCTCGTAGGCGGCGTCGGGACCGTCCAGCATCCAGGCGATCACGCCGTCTTCACCTTCATAGATAGGCGTGGGGGAAGTCTGGCCGCGCATTGCACGGTCCACTGCCTCGACGGCCATCTTGCCGGCGAAGGCCGGAGCGTGGGCCTTCCAGGTGGAGATCTCGCCCTTGCGGGACTGGCGCGTGGCGGTGGTGGTGTGCAGGGCCTGGCCCACGGCCTGGAAGATGGTGTCGACGTCGAGCCCCAGCAGCGTGCCGATGCCGGCGGCCGCGGAGGGGCCGAGGTGGGCCACATGGTCGATCTTGTGCTTGTGCAGGCAAATGGCCTTGGCCAGGTTGACCTGGATTTCGTAGCCGGTGGCGATGCCGCGGACCAGGTCCTTGCCGGAGGCCCCGGTGTGCTGGGCGACGGCGAGCACCGGCGGGATGTTGTCGCCGGGGTGGGAGTACTCGGCGGCCAGGAAGGTGTCATGGTAGTCGAGTTCACGCACGGCCACGCCGTTGGCCCAGGCGGCCCACTCGGGGCTGGTCTTGGCGAGCACACCGAAGACGGAGGCGCCCTTGCCGTGCGCCGAGGGGGAGAAGGAGAGGGCCTGGGCGCGGGCGGCGACAATGGGACCGCGGTTCAGGGATGCCACGGCTACGGAAGCGTTATCGATGATGCGGTTGATGACCATATCCGTGACGTCGGCGGTGACATCCACGGGGTCGGCGGCAACCCGGGCAATTTTGTAGGCGAGCTGATCCTCACGGGCCAGCTTCTCGTCGCTGCGGTAGACGCGCACTTTATGCAGGTTCACGGTGTGTCCTTATCTCAGGGGTGGTGATCTCAGGGGAACCGGTCCGGGCGGACCGAAGATGGTTGAGGCTTTTATGCAGGTGGACGGCGACGGCGGCAGCCGCCAGCTCCGGGTTGCCGGAGGCCACGGCGTCGGCGATGGTGGCATGCTCGCCGGCGGTTTCGAACAGCCGCTCCGGGTTGTCCTTGGCCAGCCGGCGGACACGGGCCAGATGCAGCCGCACGTTGCCCAGCGCCTGGGTCAGATAGGCATTGGCGGCGGCCGCGTCGATGGCGGCATCCAGTTCGGCCACCAGCGAGTAGTAGCCGGTGCGGTCGCCGTCGGCCGAACCGATCACTTCCCCGGCGGAGCGGAAACGGGACGCCAGCGCGTGGAAGGCCGGCGCCGGTCCGCGGACCGCGGCGAGTGCCGCTGCCTTGCATTCCAGCGCCTGCCGCAGCTCGAACAGGTCCGCAACGGTATCCAGCGATATGCCGGTAACCACGACGCCGCGTCCGCTGTGCGGGGCCGCCAGACCGTCCGCGGTGAGACGGCTGAGTGCTTCGCGCAGGGGCGTGCGGGAGACGCCCAGCCGGGCGGACTGTTCCACTTCGCCCAGCACGGTGCCCGGCGGCAGCTCCCAATTGACAATGTCCTGGCGCAAGGCGGCATAAGCACGGTCACTGGCCCGCATGGTGCGCCTCCTCACGTCTGATACCTGCGTCACGTTCACCACAGTGTATACATGAGAGCGCAATTTAACGTATCCGGGCTCACAAAGTGCTGTCTGGATCCCTGCTGTGTATACAGATGCCTTTCCGAATGAAGCCGTCCCGGCCCGGACCGGCACGGTCTTGCGCCGTCACTGCCGCGCCGCTAGTAGCATGGCGCGTACCGCAGCGGATCGAGGAGGATTCATGGCAGAGCGCGACACCTACGCCCGGACCTACGCCCGGAGCACGGCAGACCCCGAAGGCTTCTGGCTGGAGGCGGCGTCCATGGTGGACTGGGACGTTCCGCCTGCGCTCGCACTCGAGTCCTCTGCCGCGCCCCTGTATGCGTGGTTCCCGGACGGGCGGCTGAACACCAGCTACAACGCCCTGGACCGGCATGTGGCGGCCGGCCGCGGGGATGCCGACGCACTGATCTACGATTCGGCCATGCTGGGGGTGCAGCGGACCTATTCCTACCGTGAGCTGCTGGCCGAGGTGGAAACCTTCGCCGGTGTGCTGCGCGGACTCGGGGTGGAGGCGGGGGACCGGGTGATCATTTACCTGCCCATGATTCCCGAAGCGGTGATTGCCATGCTGGCCACCGCCCGGCTGGGTGCGGTGCACTCCGTGGTGTTCGGCGGATTCGCACCGCGGGAGCTGGCGGCACGGATTGACGACGCCGGCCCGAAGGTCATCGTGACTGCCAGCGGCGGGGTGGAGCCCAAGCGCAGGGTGGAGTACCTGCCGGCCGTGGCCGAGGCGCTGGAGACAGCCGGGCACCGGGTAGACGCCGTCGTCGTTGCCGAACGCAAGGGGTTCAGCGCGTCCCGCGCCGACTTCAACGGCGCGGGCGGAGCCTCATGGCAGGACTGGGCGGAACTTGCCGCTGCCGCCGAACCGGCCGGACCGGTCTCCGTGGCCGCGGGTGACCCGCTGTACATCCTTTACACCTCCGGCACCACGGGATCACCCAAGGGAGTGGTGCGGGATAACGGTTCCCACGCCGTGGCCATGGCCTGGTCGATGCGCAACATCTACGGCGTCGGCCCGGGGCAGGTGATGTGGACGGCGTCGGACGTCGGCTGGGTGGTGGGCCACTCATACATTGTCTATGCGCCGCTGATCGCCGGGGCAGCGACGGTCCTGTATGAGGGCAAACCGGTGGGAACCCCTGACGCCGGCGCTTTCTGGCGGGTTGCCGCCGAGCATGGAGTGGACGTGCTGTTCACCGCCCCTACCGCCCTCCGTGCGATCCGCAAGGCCGACCCGGACGCCGTCGAACCCGGCCGGTACGACCTGTCCCGGCTGCGGCACCTGTTTTCCGCCGGCGAGCGCCTGGACCCGGCCACCCTGGAGTGGGCGGGCGCCGCGCTGGATGTTCCGGTCATTGACCACTGGTGGCAGACCGAAACCGGCTGGGCTATCTGCGCCAACCCCGTGGGCCTGGATGAGCTGCAGGTCAAACCCGGCTCACCCACCGTCCCGGTTCCCGGTTTCACCGTGCGCATCCTGGACGGCGCCGGCGCCGAGGTGCCGCCGGGAATGGAAGGGAACATTGCCCTGCGCCTGCCGCTGCCCCCGGGCACGCTGCGCACGCTGTGGGGCAGTGATGAGCGGTACCGGAACGCCTACTTGGAGGTCTTTGAGGGGTATTACGCCACGGGGGACTCCGGCTATCTGGATGAGGACGGCTACCTCTACGTGATGGGCCGCACGGATGACGTCATCAACGTCTCCGGACACCGCCTCTCCACCGGCGCCATGGAGGAAGCGGTGGGCTCCCATCCCGCAGTCGCCGAGTGTGCGGTGATCGGGGTCGCGGACCCGCTCAAGGGCCAGCGTCCCTGCGCCTACGTGGTGCTCAAGAGTGGCGCCGAGACGGACGCGGCGCAGCTGCAGCGCGAACTCGTGGAACGTGTGCGCTCGCGGATCGGGGCGGTGGCGGACTTCAAAGAGGTCCAAGTGGTGGATGCCCTGCCAAAGACCCGCTCCGGAAAGGTGCTGCGCAAAACCATGCGCCAGATTGCTGACGGGGTCCCGCACACCGTCCCCTCCACCATCGAGGATCCGGCAGTGATCGAGGCCCTGACGCCGTTGCTGCGGCCGGGCGGATCCCGGGGGTAACGTCGCCGGTTACCGCCGCCAGCTGTATTCAAGTTCCGGGCGGCCGCGAGTGCCGTACCTCGGGGCACGCAGCACGGCACCCTGATCGGCCAGGTGCTCCAGATAGCGCCGGGCGGTAATCCGGGACATTTCCAGCTGCACTGCCACCTCCGTGGCGGACAGAGGGGACGGGGCACGCTTCAGCAGGTCACCGACGGCGGCCAGTGTTTCTCCCGAGAGGCCCTTGGGCAGTACGGCTGCCACAGCCGGCCGGAGCGCGGCAAAGGCACTGTCCACTTCGCTCTGGGTGGTGGCGGTTGCCTGCTCTCCCATCCGGCGCCGGTACTCGGCATAGGTGGTGAGCTTGGTGCTGAACGCAGAGAAGGTAAACGGCTTGATCAGGTATCCGACGATCCCGCCGGACATGGCACTGCGCACTACGGCCAGATCCCGGACGGCGGTGATGGCAATGACGTCAACGGGCAGCCCCGCGCCCCGGATCCGCCGCAGCAGGTCCAGCCCGTGCAGATCGGGCAGGTTCATATCCAGCAGCACCAGGTCAATACCCGGTTCCTCCGCCATCCGACCGGCGTCCTTGAGCATATTCAGCGCCTCCGTGCCGGTACGCGCGATCCCCGCGAGCCGGAACCCGGGGATGCGCCGGACGTACTCGGCATGGGCCTCGGCCGGGATCTGCTCATCTTCCACCACCAGGACGCCGATGGGGGACTGCGTCACCGTCACGGGGCCACATCCGTCAGGGCCGCCGGCGTTTGCTTCGGGGCGGGAACGGGCAGCTGCACACTGAAGCAGGCGCCGGGTCCCGATAAAACGCGGATGTCGCCGTCCAGGCGGGTCACCGCCTGCCGGACCAGCGCAAGTCCTATGCCCCGTCCTGCCAGCGCACGGCCGTCGCCGGGCTCCTTGGTGCTGAACCCCTGTTCGAATATATGTTCGAGTATGGTGGGCGCGACGCCGGGCCCGTCATCCTGCACTTCGATCAGCACGTGGGTTTCCTCGGTATCCAGAAGCAGTGAAACGGACCCGTCCGCGGCATCAAAGGCGTTATCCAGCAGGTTTCCGATGATGGTCACCAGTTCCACGGGTTCTACGCCGCCGCCGGTGAACCGGCCGCACGTCTGCGCCACCTCGATGTGCAGGTCAATGCCGCGCTCGCGGGCCTGGGCGGCCTTGCCCATCAGCAGGGCCGTGACAGCCGGCTCTTCGACACCCGCCAGGACCTCGTCATTGAGCTGCTGGGACTGCTCCAGGTCGGCAGTGGCAAACCGGACCGCTTCCCCGGACCGGCCCAGCTCAATGAGCGAGACAAGGGTATGCACCCGGTTGGCGTGTTCGTGGGTCTGCGCACTCAGGGCATCCGCCAGGGTGCGCAGGGACGCCAGCTCGCCGGTCAGTGATTCGACGTCCGTATGGTCACGCAGCGTGGTCACCGTGCCGTAGCGGCGGCGCTGCGGGGCGGCGGAGACGGCAGCGGACTGGTTGACCACCAGGACGCGCTCGCCGGTGAGGTGGATTTCCTCCCGCGCATCCCGCCCTGAACGAAGCAGTTCCGACAGCGGGCCCGGAAGGGGAGGGAGCTGCTGCGGCCCGGATCCGCCGGGCGGCAGGCCCAGGAGTCCGGCAGCCTCGTCGTTGTACAGCACCAGCTGCCCCCGGTTGTTGTGCAGCAGCAATCCGTCACGGACCGAGTGCAGGGCGGAATCGTAAAAAGTGAACATATGGGCCAGTTCGCCGGGGCGCAGGTCATGGGTAACCCGGCGCAGGTAGCGGCTGAGCAGGTACGCGGCCACCGCTCCGACCGCCAGGGCCAGGGCATCGATGGCGAACAGTTCGGGCAGGCGGGCATCGCGGGCAATGCCCACGCGGTCCACGGTGATGCCGGCAGCCACAAGGGCAATGATGTTCCCGTCGTCATCCCGTACCGGTGTAATGGCGCGGACCGACGGCCCCAGGGTGCCGGTGTAGGTTTCGGTGAAGCTCTCGCCGGCGAGCGCCTGGTCCACTGAGCCGATGTAGGGCTTGCCTATCTGGTCGGGATTCCGGTGCGTAAGCCGGGTGCGGTCCGTGTCCATGATGGTCACGAAATCCACGCCGACCCGGTCCATGACGTCCCGGGCGTACACCTGCAGGACTTCCGGCTCGGAAGATTCGACGGCGCTGCGCACGGTGCCGCTCGCGGCTACGGTGCCAGCAACCGCCAGCATCCGCTGACCGGTCTCCGCATACGTGTTTTCTTCGGCCTGGTTGTACAGCCCCCAGCCGATGCCGCCGGAGACGCAGAGGATGAATGCCAGCTGCGCCAGCAGGAAGCGGCGGGCCAGGCTCCACTGATGCACGTTCGTCCTTACGTCTGCCGGAAATGGGTATTAGTTGGGAAATCTGTCGAGAACAGTATGAACACAAGGGTGACTGTGGTCACACAGGGGCAGAAGATGGGAGCCGATCAAAAGCAACTAGGAGTACCGCCATGGCAGCTGCCGCTTCCCCGGCCGCCGGTTCACAGAAGAGCCGCCGGCCGGACAGAACACATTTCCTTTACATCGCCGTCATCGCGGCGGTGGTGCTCGGTGCCGTCATCGGCCTGGCCGCACCCGAGTTCGCCAAGTCCCTGAAACCGCTCGGGACCGGGTTCATCAGCCTCATCAAGATGATGATCGCCCCGGTCATCTTCTGCACCATTGTCCTAGGCATCGGTTCAATCGCCAAAGCAGCCACGGTTGGCAAGGTCGGCGGCCTGGCGCTGGGCTACTTCATCATCATGTCCACCTTCGCCCTGGCCATCGGCCTGGTGGTGGGCAACTTCATCCATCCGGGTGAGGGTCTGGATATCGCCGCGTCCTCGGATGCCGCTCCGGCCGCCGCGGAAGACGAGGAGGGAATGACGGGCTTCCTGCTCAGCATTATTCCCACCACGCTGCTGGCCTCCCTGACCGGTGAAAGCATCCTGCAGACCCTCTTTGTTGCCCTGCTCGTGGGCTTCGCGCTGCAGAAGATGGGCACCGCCGGCGCCCCCGTGCTCAAGGGCATCGGCTACATCCAGGCACTCGTGTTCCGTATCCTCATGATGATCATGTGGCTGGCACCGATCGGTGCGTTCGGCGCCATTGCCGCCGTCGTCGGCGAGACCGGCATCCAGGCCATCGTCAGCATGGCCACCCTGATGGTCGCCTTCTACCTCACCTGCATCCTCTTCATCGTGGTGGTCCTGGGCAGCATCCTGAAGCTGGTCACCGGCGTGAACATTTTCAAGCTCATGCGCTACCTCGGCCGCGAATACCTGCTGATCTTCTCCACGTCCTCCTCCGAGGTGGCACTGCCCCGCCTGATCGCCAAGATGGAGCACCTGGGTATCTCCAAGCCGGTGGTGGGAGTGACGGTTCCCACCGGTTACTCCTTCAACCTGGACGGCACGGCCATCTACCTGACCATGGCGGCACTTTTTGTTGCCTCAGCCATGGGCAAGCCGCTGGAGCTCGGTGAGCAGATCTCGCTGCTGGTCTTTATGATCATTGCGTCCAAGGGTGCCGCCGGGGTTACCGGCGCTGGCCTGGCCACCCTGGCCGGCGGGCTGCAGTCACACCGCCCCGACCTCATCGACGGCGTGGGCCTGATCGTGGGCATCGACCGGTTTATGTCCGAGGCCCGTGCACTGACCAACTTCACCGGCAACGCCGTTGCCACCGTGCTGATCGGAACCTGGACCAAGGAAATCGACAAGGAACAGGTCACCGCCGTGCTGGACCGCGAGCGTCCCTTCGACGAGGCCAGCATGAACATCGATGCAGGCACCGACGAGCCGCGCGAGACAGAAGAGTCCCGCGAACTGGCCGAAACCGTTCCCGGTCCTGCCGGAAGCGCGCCGGCTGCCCCCCGGCACTGACGCCCATCTGCCTACGAACGCCCCGCCCCGGTATATCCGGGGCGGGGCGTTTTGCTGTGCCGTGCTCTTTCGCGCTGCCCGCGCGCCCCGGACCGACTGCCCGTGAAACCGGCATAATGGGCGTGTCCGGCACGGGAGGAAGATCATGACGGCTCTTGGCCCCTATCTGCGGCGCGGATCGCTCAATGCCTCGGCGCAGCCGTCCCTGGCCGCCGACGGGCTGGTCCTGCGGCCCTGGACCGTGGATGACGCCGCGGTACTGGTCACCGCCTACAGCCAGCCGGAAATAGCCTTTTACAACCGCCGCACCATGGATGGCGAAGCCGAAGCGCGGGGATGGATCACCAGCTGGTCCGCCCGTTGGCAGGACGAATCCGGGGCAAACTGGGCCGTGTGCAGCGGCGGCGGAGACGTTGTAGGCCGTGTGGCGCTGAGCCGCCTCAACCTGTACGAAGGCGAGGGCGAGCTCGGGTATTGGGTGATGGAAGCGGAGCGGGGAAAAGGTGTGGCGGCCCACGCCGTGGAAGCGCTTAGCCAATGGAGTTTCAGCGCCCTGGGGCTGAAACGGCTTCAGCTGTCCCACTCGGTCCGCAATGAGGCGTCCTGTGCGGTGGCACGGAAGGCCGGTTATGCCTTGGAGGGGATCCGGCGCAGCGGACTGCGGCACCAGGACGGCTGGCATGACATGCACCTTCACGCTGCGGTGAACCCGCAAGGTTCGAGTTCTACTTGAGCGTCAAGGCTCGCCGGTGTTCGGGGCGACGATTCACGGTATGGCCGTGGCCCGGCTGTAACCTTGACAAAGACAGCCCGCAGGACAGCTAGATACGGAAGCGTGGATTTATACGTGAGCAGCGATCAGAGTTCGTCGACTCTGCAGGACGCAACCGCAACCGATACGGCGATGGGTCCCACCGGACGTCCCGTCACGGAATTCCCGGAACCTCCCGTCCTCACCTCACATGGCCCTGCGCGGATCATCGCGATGGTGAACCAGAAGGGCGGGGTCGGCAAGACCACCTCCACCATCAACCTCGGGGCCGCGCTGGCCGAGGCCGGCCGCCGCGTTCTGCTGGTGGACTTTGACCCGCAGGGAGCCCTGTCCGCGGGTCTCGGAGCCAACCCCCACGAGCTGGATCTCACCGTCTACAACGTGCTGATGGACCGCAAGGTGGATATCCGCGAGGCCATCCATGAAACCGCGATCGAAAACATCCACCTGCTGCCGGCCAACATTGACCTGTCCGCGGCAGAGGTCCAGCTGGTGAACGAAGTGGCCCGCGAGCAGGTGCTCGAACGTGCGCTTCGCCGTGTGAGTGACGAGTACGACGTCATCCTCATCGACTGCCAGCCCTCCCTGGGCCTGCTTACCGTCAACGCACTGACCGCGGCGCACGGCGTGATCATTCCGCTGATCTGCGAATTCTTCGCCCTCCGCGCGGTTGCGCTGCTGGTGGAGACCATTGAAAAGGTGCAGGACCGCCTCAACCCGGGCCTGCAGGTGGACGGTGTCCTGGCCACCATGTATGACGCCCGCACCCTGCACAGCCGCGAGGTCATTTCCCGGCTGGTGGAAGCCTTCGGTGACAAGGTCTTCGAAACGGTCATCAAGCGGACCATCAAGTTTGCCGACGCCACCGTGGCCGCCGAGCCGATCACCTCCTACGCAGGGAACCACCCGGGCGCCGACTCGTACCGCCGTCTGGCCAAGGAACTGATTGCCCGCGGCGGCGCGCCCTAAGCCGGCCGGGCCAGCTGTCGCGCCCGACGACGCTCCGCAGCAGAGGGCGTCCGAACGAGGCGGCTTTGAAGTACGCCTGACAAACTTCACCGGGCCCTTCGATGTGCTGCTGGGGCTGATCTCCAAGCACGAGCTGGACATCACCGAGATAGCCCTCGCCGCGGTCACGGATGAGTTCCTGGGCTACATCCGCGAGCTTTTCGGCACCGGCCCGGAGGTGGCGCTGGACGAGGCGAGCGAATTCCTGGTCATCGCAGCCACGCTTCTGGACCTCAAGGCTGCGCGCCTGCTGCCGGCCGGAGATGTCGAAGACGAAGAAGACGTTGCCCTGCTCGAGGCCCGCGACCTGCTCTTCGCCCGCCTGCTGCAGTACAAGGCGTTTCGGGAAATGGCGCGGCTGATGGGGGAGCGGCTCACCGAGGAAGCCAGGCGCTTCCCCCGTCAGGTAAGCCTGGAACCCCGTTTTGCGGCCATGCTGCCCGAACTGATCTGGCGCACCACACCGCAGCAGTTCGCCGAGCTTGCCGCCCGTGCCCTCCAGCCCCGGGACGAGCAGCCCCCAACGGTGGGCCTGGATCATCTGCACGCGCCTAAAACCAGCGTCCGGGAGCAGAGCCGCATCCTGGCCGGCAGGCTGTTTGACCAGGGCGCGGCTACGTTTGCCGAGCTGGTCTCGGATGCCGACGGGCCTGTGGCGGTGGCCCGGTTCCTGGCGCTGCTGGAGCTGTTCCGGGACGGAGCGGTCAGCTTTGACCAGGATGCTCCGCTGGGAGAGCTGCGGATCACCTGGACCGGCGGAGACCCGGAATCCGCGGTTGCCTTGGTTCCGGCTGATGAATACGCCGGCACCGGCGAGAGCAGTGCCGGTAGTGAAAGGATTCTGACATGACGGCAGAGCAGCATGATTCGGCAGCACGCACCGTTCCCGGCGACGCCCCGGACGGGGCTGCGCTGCCCGGCGGAGTGAAGCCGGCGGTGGAAGCGGTGCTGATGGTGGTGGACGAACCGGTGGCGCCTGCTGAACTGGCCGCGGTGCTCGAGGTGCCGGAGGCTGAGGTGCTCCGGGCACTGGAGGAACTGCGCCGTGAGTATGACGGCTATACTGGGGATGGACCCGAGGGCGCACCGCGTGGTTTTGAACTCCGCGATGTTGCAGGCGGATGGCGGATTTTTTCCCGCGCTGACTATGCGCCCGTTGTGTCGAAGTTTGTACTGGAAGGCCAGAGTGCACGGCTGTCGCAGGCCGCACTGGAAACATTGGCGGTTATTGCCTATCGGCAGCCCGTCTCCCGGGCCCGGGTCTCCGCGATCCGGGGAGTAAACGTCGATTCGGTGGTCCGCACGCTGGTACAGCGTGGATTGATCGTCGATGCCGGCACCGAACCGGAAACCGGTTCGCTGCTGTACCGCACTACGCCGTACTTCCTGGAACGGCTCGGTCTGGGCAGCCTCGACGAACTTCCGCAGATTGCACCGCACCTGCCCGGGCTGGAAAACCTGGCCGAATATGAAGACACTACTTATTAACCGCTACACCCAAAGGACTTACTCATGACACCAGCACCCCGTTCCGGATCCGGCCGCAATACCCCGCGCGGCGGCGGACGCAGTGCCGGTGGTCCCGCCGGCGGCAAGGGCTTCGGCCGCGGCTCCAAGCCCGCTTCGCCGCGCTCCGGCGGCCCCCGCTCCGCCTCCGGCCTGAAAAAGGGCGAAGAGCGCGCCAACGGCTACCGTCCCGCACCCGAGGTGCGGCCCGAGAAGTTCAAGTCCGACGCCGTAAAGGCCTTCGGCCCGACGCCCGGCAAATCTGCCCCCAAGTCCGGTGCGCCGAAGTCCGGTGCGGGTGCCCGTTCCGGCGGTGCCAAGTCCGGTGCCGGCAAGTTCGGCGGCCCCCAGGCCGGTCAGCGCAAGAGCGGTGACCGTGCCTTCCGCAACGAGCGATTCGGCCAGAACCTGGGCCCGGTCCGCCGTTCCACCACGCGGCGTCCCGCCGCACCGGTAATCTCCGAGCACCACAACCCCGAGGGCATCCGCCTGCAGAAGGTAATGGCCAGCGCCGGCGTCGCCTCCCGCCGCGTGTGCGAGGAAATGATCGCGGAAGGCCGCGTGGAGGTGGACGGCGAAGTCGTCACCGAGCTTGGCGTCCGCGTTGATCCCGCCACGGTGGCCATCCATGTGGACGGCATGCGCCTGCAGCTGGACGAAAACCTGAAGTACTACGTCTTCAACAAGCCCCGCGGCGTCATCTCCACCATGGAGGATCCCGAAGGCCGTCCCTGCATCAGCGATTACCTGAAGCCCAGCAGCAAGCATGAGCGCCTCTTCCATGTGGGCCGCCTGGACAACGAGACCGAGGGTCTGCTGCTGCTGACCAATGACGGCGAGCTCACCAACCGTCTGACCCACCCGTCCTTCGAGGTGCCCAAGACGTACCTGGTCCAGGTCCGCGGCCCGATGGGGCAGGGCGTGGGAGCCCAGATGCGCGAAGGCATCGAGCTGGAGGACGGTTTCCAGAAGGTGGACTCCTTCAAACTGGTCGACTCCACGCCCGGGCACATCCTGGTAGAGGTGGTCCTGCACTCGGGCCGTAACCGTATTGTCCGCCGGCTGTTCGACGCCGTCGGGCACCCTGTGGAGCGCCTGGTCCGCACCAAGATCGGCCCGATCAGCCTGGGGGACCAGCGTCAGGGCAGCATCCGCGTTCTCGGCCGCGGCGAGGTGGGACACCTGCTCGCTTCCGTAGGGCTCTAGGGACATGGCCGAAGCCGCTGACGGGGGCACACACCTGTCCGGATCCGTACTGATTATCGGTACGGGACTGCTGGGCACGAGCATCGGCCTGGGGCTCCGTGCCCGGGGCCTCGACGTTGTCCTCTCGGACCTCTCGCCCTCCACTGAAGCCGTTGCCCGGGACATTGGCGCCGGGCGCCTGCTGCGTTCCGTAGAGGCCGCGTTTGCGCCCTCTCTCGTAGTGGTTGCCGCTCCGCCGGATGTCACCGCTTCGCTGGCTGCGGCCGCGTTGAAGGACTGGCCGGACGCCGTCGTTGTTGATATTGCGAGTGTGAAGTCTGCTGTGCTGACCGATCTGCGCTCCAGCGGCGCGGACCTGAGCCGTTACGTTGGCACCCATCCCATGGCCGGCCGGGAGAAATCCGGGCCGGTGGCTGCACGGGCTGAACTGTTCAACGGGATGCCGTGGGTTATCTGCGCGCCGGAGGAAGCAACCCCGAATGCGGTGCGCAGGGCCGAGGCCATGGCCTATGACCTGGGAGCCGTAGTGTCGCGGATGTCGGCGGAGGACCATGATGCCTCCGTGGCGCTGACCTCGCACCTGCCCCAGGTGATGGCGTCCCTGGTCGCCAGCCGGCTGCAGGAAACCCCCTCGCAGTCCCTGGCCCTGTCCGGCAACGGCCTGCGGGACGTGACCCGGATAGCGGCCAGCGATCCGAACCTGTGGGTGCAGATCCTCAGCGGCAACGCCGGGCGGCTGGTACCCATCCTGCACGGCGTGCGGGAGGACCTGAACCGGCTGATCCGCACGCTGGAGGATCCGGTGGCGGACGGTGCCCGGCTGGACATGGCGCAGCTCATCGCCGAGGGCAACGTGGGCCAGGCCCGGATTCCGGGCAAGCACGGCGGGCCGGCCCAGTCCTTTGTCTCCTTCACGGTCCTGGTGGATGACACCCCGGGTCAGATTGCCCGCCTCCTTACCGAGATTGGGGAGATCGGCGTCAACCTGGAGGATCTGCGGCTGGAGCATTCCTCCGGTCGGCAGGTGGGGCGGGCGGAAATCTCCGTGCTCCCCGGCCGGGTAAATGATCTGGTTTCTGAATTAAGCGCCCGCGGGTGGAAGGTAGTGCAGTGAGTTCGAATATTGATCCGGCCCAGTTCCGGCAGGGCAAGCCCCTGGTGGTGGCCATTGACGGCCCGTCCGGCTCCGGCAAGTCCAGCATCAGCCGTGAAGTGGCCCGCCGGCTGCACGCCGCCTACCTCGACACCGGTGCCATGTACCGCGCCGTCACGCTCTCCTGCATGGAAGCGGGTATCGACCTGACCGACTCGGTGGCTGTGGAAGCCGCTGCGGAGACAGCCGATATTGCCCTGAGCATGTCCCCGAACGAGGAATGGGTCCGGGTCAGCGGCCGTGACGTCACTGACGCCATCCGCGAACCCTCGGTCTCCTCCTCCGTCAGCGCCGTGGCCACGACGCTGGGCGCCAGGGCCGAACTGGTCCGCCGCCAGCAGCAGCTGATCCGGGACTCCGGTCTGCGGATTGTGGCCGAAGGCCGCGACATTACCACTGTGGTGGCACCCCACGCCGAAGTGCGCATCCTCCTCACCGCCAGCGAGGAAGCCCGGCTCCGCCGTCGCGGCATCCAGCTCGGCGGGACCCAGAGCGCGGCTGCACTGAAGGAACAGGTGCTGGTCCGCGACGCCAAGGATTCCACGGTGGTGGATTTCCAGCAGGCAGCCGACGGCGTCACCACCATCGACTCCTCGGACCTGGATTTCGAAGAGACGGTCGCGGCCGTGCTCGACGTCGTTTTCAGCAGCACCCACTAACACCGACGCCGGGAACCCCGGCAGCACCCGCGGGCTCCGGCCCGTGTTTCAATGGGAGGTGGGTCCCTGCGGCAATGCCGCACGGATCTTCCCCTGCACTTACCGGGCTGAACGTCCGGAGACGGCCTGTATGCACAGTGCTGCAGACCTCAACGGAAAGAAAGCAATTCTATGAACGGCAAACCTCTCAACGACGACACCGCCGGTGACGGGACCTCCACGGATGAATACATCCCCGTAGGAGAAGACTCGATCAACGAGCGCCTGGCGGCAATGGACGACGACGAGGCGGAGATCCGCGCCCGCTCCCTCCGGGCCGGCCTTGAGGACTACGAACTCGACGAGGAAGACGCCGCCCTGCTTGCCGGCGGCTTTGAGGAATACGACGAAGACGCGCCCCTGCGCCAGGATCCCGTAGTAGCCATTGTGGGACGGCCGAATGTCGGCAAGTCCACGCTGGTTAACCGCATCCTGGGCCGCCGCGAAGCGGTGGTGGAAGATACTCCGGGCGTTACCCGTGACCGGGTGTCCTACCCGGCGACCTGGAACGGCGTGAACTTCACCCTGGTGGACACGGGCGGCTGGGAGCATGATGCCCGCGGCATCCACGCCCGGGTGGCGGACCAGGCCGAGATCGCCGTCGACCACGCCGACGCCGTCATGCTGGTGGTGGATGCAACAGTAGGCATCACCGCCACCGATGAAGCCGTGGTGCGGATGCTGCGCGGCAAGAAGAAGCCGGTCATTGTTGTTGCCAACAAGGTTGATGACATCCAGAACGAAGCCGACGCGTCTGCTCTCTGGGCGCTGGGCTTCGGCGAACCGTACCCGGTCTCGGCCCTGCACGGCCGCGGCACGGGCGACATGCTTGATGCCGTGATGGACGTCCTGCCCGAGTACTCGGCCTACGGCGGATTGAACCGCTCCGGCGGTCCCCGCCGCATCGCCCTGATCGGACGCCCGAACGTGGGCAAGTCCTCGCTGCTGAACAAGCTGGCAGGCTCCGAACGCGTCGTCGTTGATGACCTGGCCGGGACCACCCGCGACCCGGTGGATGAAATGGTTGAACTCGGCGGGCGCACCTGGCGCTTCGTGGATACCGCCGGCATCCGCCGCCGCCAGCACATGGCCCAGGGTGCGGATTTCTATGCTTCGCTGCGTACGCAGGCTGCCCTGGAAAAGGCCGAGGTCGCCGTGGTGCTCCTGGCCGTCGATGAGGTCCTTAGCGAACAGGATGTCCGTATCCTGCAGCTGGCGATCGAATCCGGCCGCGCACTGGTCCTGGCCTTCAACAAGTGGGACCTGCTCGACGACGACCGCCGCCGCTACCTCAAGACGGAGATCGAGCGCGACCTGGCCCACGTGGAGTGGGCCCCGCACGTGAACATCTCGGCCAAGACCGGCTGGCACAAGGACAAGCTGGTGCCCGCACTGGACACCGCCCTGGAAAGCTGGGACAAGCGCATCCCCACCGGCAAGCTCAACGCCTTCCTGGGCGAGCTGGTGGCGGCGCACCCGCACCCTGTCCGCGGCGGCAAGCAGCCCCGTATCCTCTTCGGCACCCAGGCATCCTCCCGCCCGCCGAAGTTCGTCCTGTTCACCACAGGTTTCCTGGACCCGGGGTACCGCCGCTTCATTACCCGCCGCCTGCGCGAAACCTTCGGCTTCGAAGGAACACCCATTGAGGTGTCCATGCGTGTGCGCGAAAAGCGCGGCAAGAACAGCCGGCGCTAATTTCACCGCACGCACGGTAGCGGTACGGATAACGGGTTTGTCCCTGGGGACAGGCCCGTTTCCGTATCCCGGGGAGTCTGGGCTTTCATTGCGCAGTACGCGTCCTCCGGCACCCTTTGGGGGAGCAGTACCTGCACTATGAACCGGGTTCCGTCGCGGCGGCGGACCCGATTCGGGACTTTCGCTGCTTATGATGTAGAGTATTCGAGTTGGTTCGGCCGGAAATAAACCGGCCGGGTAACGGGTTGTGGCGCAGCTTGGTAGCGCACTTGACTGGGGGTCAAGGGGTCGCAGGTTCAAATCCTGTCAACCCGACAGATAGCCTGGCGGAACGAGAGTTCTGCCGGGCTTTTGTCGTTAAACGGCCTGCCGTTTAGCGACATCTGTCGGTCAGCGGCGTACCAGCGGGCCGTGCCGGCTCACAGGTTCCCCAGTGCCGCCACGTCCTCGGCAATGGCACCCATGCGGCCCTCGAACTGGTGGCCACCGGTTGCGTGCCTGCGAACGGCGGCATGGGGTATTCGCTCAGCGAGCCGCTCAAGGTGGGCAAAGGGCACCACGTCGTCGTCACGGCAGTGATGCAGCCGGACGGGAAGCCGCAGCTGCGCCGCTGGCGGCAGTGCGTACTCGGCCTGCCATCCTTCGGTGCCCCATGCCGGCGTCGCCAGGAGCACCAGGCCCAGGGGAGCGGGCGCCCTGTCATCATCGGCCACGCCATCGTCGGCCCCGCCTTCATCGGCCCCGCTCTCATCCGCATAGTGCAGCAGGGCCATGGATGCACCGAAGGAGTGCCCCACCACCACCGCACCCGGTTCCATCGACGCGAGCCAGCGCTCCAATTCGCGGCGCCACTGGGCAGCGGACATGTCCTCTTCGGGAAATTCGGGCATAACCACGGGGACGTTCAGCCGGTTACGCAGTTCCGCTGCCAACGGCTGGTCATCCATCCATCCGCCGGCACCATGGACGAAGAGAATCTCCATCTTGGCTCCAATGTTTGTTGGGAGCGGGTTCGTATGGCTGGGGGAGAGAGGTAGGGGCTGGGCGCCCGCTCACCACGCTCCGCCGTCGGGCGCTCCAGCGGCCCGCATCGGCCCGCCTCGGCCCGCCTCAAACCCCAGGACCGATTCTCCCCGCCTCCGGGGCACTCCGCCAGATGCGCACAGTCGCCGGGGCAAGGCGGCTTTCCGTCCGCCGGCCTTCCGGAGGGCTCCCCGCCCGGTTAGGTTCGGACAATGACGCGGCTACAGTTCCCAGGTACGCCCGGGATGAACGGTGGACCCGGGACGGCAGACCGGAACGTACCCGGACGCACACTCCGACGCCGTTACCTCCGCCTGGCCGCGATGGTGCTCACTGTCCTGGCCGCTGCTGCCTGTACCGCCGGCCCGGACGGCGCCGGTGGACTGTCCACCGACGAATCGTCCGCCGGTGCCGCCACAGCTGAAACCATCGCCACCGGACTCGACGCTCCGTGGTCCGTTGCGTTCGCCGGCAGCACCGCGCTGATCAGCGAGCGGGATACCGGCCGCATCCTGTCGGTGAACCCTGACGGGACTACCTACGAGGTGGGCAGTATTGCCGAATCAGCCGGCAGCGGAGAAGGCGGGCTCCTCGGGATTGCCGTGCAGGATGGCGTCCTCTTTACGTACCTGACCGCCGGGGAGGAGAACCGGATTGACCGGCGGGAACTAAGCGGGGACGCCGGGTCTTGGGGTTTGGGGCCCCCGGAGACCGTAGTGGAGGGCATTCCCGCAGGCCGGGTCCATAACGGCGGGCGCCTCGCGTTCGGTCCCGACGGCATGCTGTATGCCACCACGGGCGACGCCGGAGACCGGGACAGTGCCCAGGACCTGGAATCGTTGGCTGGCAAGATCCTGCGGATGGCGGCCGACGGCACAGTCCCTGCGGACAATCCGTTGCCCGGGTCCCTCGTCTACAGCTACGGGCACCGCAATCCGCAGGGGATTGGCTGGGATGCCGACGGCATTCTTTACGCCAGTGAGTTCGGTCAGGACACCTGGGACGAGCTCAACGTGATTGAGCCCGGCGGCAACTACGGATGGCCGGAGGTGGAAGGCATGGCAGGTGAGGCAGGCTTCATCGACCCGGTGCAGCAGTGGGCACCCGATGTTGCCAGCCCGAGCGGCATCGCCGTCGTGAAGGAATCCGCCTACATCGCCAACCTGCGCGGGGAACGTCTCCGGCAGGTGCCGCTGGCGGGCCCCGGGACGTCCACGGACTACTTCACCGGCGAACACGGCCGGTTGCGCGATGTGGTGAATGCTCCCGACGGCAGCCTGTGGGTGCTGACAAACAACACCGATGGCCGCGGAAAGCCAGGTCCCGATGATGACCGCATACTGCGCATGGAGCCGCCGGATTAAAGCTGTAGGCAGGCCCTCTTCATCCAGGCCGCGACCGGCTTCCGTTCCGGCACGCTCTGTGCCGCTCTTCCCGCGCCGCCCCCCGGAAGCCTAGCCTTACATCTGTCTGCTGACCGGCCCCCGTGCGGGCTGCTGGCGTCCCGGAGCGAGCCCGACAAGAAACTGGAAGGACAGCCATGCCGGAAAAAATCTCTTCGTTTGCCGTTTCGCTCAACGTTCCGGACCCCGAAGCCTCCGCCCGATTCCTGATAGAGCACTTGGGCTACGCCGTGGACATGGAAGATGACGGGTTTTTCTCCCTTCGCCACCCCGACGGCGGGTCCAACATCATTTTCCTCCGCACCGGGCTGCCCACCTTCAAGCCCGCCGAAGCCGCCGGCCGTGCCCGCGAGGGCCTGCTGCTGGTGCACGAGGTGGACAATCTCGACGCAGCCCATGCGCAACTGCGGGACGCCGGGGCGGAAGTGGTCACGCCACCGGAAACCGAGCCGTGGGGTGAACGCTTTGCCCAGTACCGGGATCCGAACGGCCTGATCATCCAAATGGTCCAATGGGTGGCCGGTCCCGGTGAAGGCAGGGGCGTTCCGCCGGAGCTGGCCCGTGAGGAGCTCCTTCGGCTGGAGCGCAGACTCGCGGTTGAGGGCGCGCCCGCCTACCGGGAACTCCTGCACCCGGACGCCGTGGTGATAGTGCCGGGTGCGGTGCTGAACAAAGGGGAGTGTGTTGCCGCGATCACGGCCGCGGCTCCCTGGGACACCGTCCGGATGGACCCTTTCCGGCACTGGGTCACCGCTGATACGGCGACCCTGGCCTACCGGTTCACGGGCAGTCGGGACGGGGAGGAATATTCGGCTGTAATGCTGTCCGGCTACATTGTCCGCGATGGACGGGCTGAACTGATCCACCACCAGCAGACGCCCGAACCGGGGTGAGTAGGGTGCGGACGGACCGCGGCGGCTGCCGGAGGAACGCCCGGACAAGGACATATAGTTTCCCCAGCGGAATCGCCAGTGCCGCCAAGGGCCTGCAGCGGGTAGGCTAATACAGCAGGTAAGGCAGAAACAGTCGCTGGAACCGGATCAGCCAGGGATACCCCGGCTGATCAGTTTTCATTTTGGGGAGGATTTGCACATGGCGGGCGAGCAGTACAGTGCCGAACGAGCGGACAACCGACTGGCACCAGGCGGAGAAGACACCACATCCATCAGTCTTCCCCCGATTTCCGACTCCACATCGGTGGAGCCGAAGCTGACCCCGGACGAGCGCGCCGCCGTCGCCGCTCTTCCGGCAGGATCAGCCTTGCTGATTGCCCACAGCGGACCCAACGCCGGTGCCCGCTTCCTGCTGGACCAGGATGTGACCACCGCCGGCCGGCATCCCAATGCAGATGTGTTCCTCGATGACGTCACCGTCTCCCGCAAGCATGTCGAGTTCCGCCGTACACCGGAAGGATTCCGGGTGGTCGATTCAATGAGCCTGAACGGTACGTACGTCAACAATGACCGGGTGGACAGTGTGCTGCTGCGCACGGGCAGCGAAGTGCAGATCGGGAAATTCCGGCTGACTTTTTATGCTGCACGGCCGGCATCTGCCCGGACCCAGGCGTAGCTCCGGGCGCAGGGCAGATAAGGTAGTAGACATGTCAGCATCACAGTCCGTCAGGCGTACCCCCGGACCGGAGCGGCTGCGCGGCAGGGTGCTGAACATTGGCGAGGTCCTCGGCGAGCTGAGCGGTGATTTTCCGGCCATCAGTGCGTCCAAGATCCGTTTCCTCGAGGAAAAGGGTCTGGTAACGCCCCAGCGCACCGCGGCTGGCTACCGCAAGTACACCACGGCGGACGTTGAACGGCTCCGGTTTGTCCTGGCGCTTCAGCGGGACCAGTACCTGCCGTTGAAGGTCATCAAGGACTATCTTGACGCCATCGACCGGGGTGAACGTCCCGAGTCGCTGCCCGGCGGAATGTCCCTTGCCCCGCGTGCGGTGTCGGACCAGCTGGCCGGAGAACTAGCGGCACGCGCCCGTGCCCGGACACTGACCTTCGCGGAACTGGTCCGGGAATCCGGCGCCAGCAGTGACCTTGTGCACAGCCTCGCCAGCTACGGGCTGATTAATGCCACGGATGAACGCTATGACGAACATGCGCTCAAGGTGGCGAAGGCCTGTGTCCAGCTTGAGGCCCACGGCATCGAGCCCCGCCACCTGCGCCCATTCCGGGCGGCCGCCGACCGTGAGCTGGGACTGGTGGAACGCGTGGTCGCCCCCGTTGCCTCCCGCCGCGACGTGGCGTCCAAGGCACGTGCCGCTGAAACAGCCCGCGAGATCAGTGACCTGTGCCTGAGCCTGCACAGCGCTCTGGTCCAGGGCCAAATCGCCCGGATGGAGGCCTAACCCATGCAGGAAATCGAAGTAGTGGGCGTGCGGATTGAACTGCCATCCAACCAGCCGCTGGTCCTCCTGAAGGAAATCAACGGGGAACGGCACCTGCCCATCTGGATCGGAGCACCCGAGGCCAGCGCCATCGCCTTTGTGCAGCAGGGGATAGTTCCGCCGCGGCCGATGACCCATGACCTGCTCGTGAACCTGATCCGGGCCCTGAAGCGCACCGTCACCCAGGTCCGGCTGATCTCGGTGGAGGACACCGTCTTCCACGCGGAGATTGTCTTTGAGGACGGCACGGCAGTGAATTCCCGGGCTTCGGACGCCATAGCCGTTGCGCTGCGGGTGCCCTGCCCGATCTACTGCGCGGATGCAGTGCTTGACGAGGCCGGAGTGCGGATTGCGGAGACCGACGAGTCCGAGGCCAGCGAAGAAGAGCAGGACAACGCGGAACAGGAGATGCGGCAGTTCCGTGAATTCCTGGCCGATGTTGAACCCGAGGACTTCGAGCACTAACGGATTACCTGCCCGGCTCCGACACGCCGCGGCAAAAACCCCTGCGTCTTTGACCTTGGTGCCAGTCGGTTCTAACGTCGAAGCATAGAGTTCCCATTGCATCGGGGGAGTTCTCGGGGGAGACTGAAAACCCCGATTGCTCCGGCCCGTGCCGACCCCCAGGGGAACCGTTATTAGGAGGCACACGTGAGTCCGAAAGGCGACGCCGGCGAGCGTGCCGGTGTACCAGGGAGCATCCCGCCCCACAGTGCCCAGGGCTTGCTGTTCACCGAAGACCTTCCCGTCCTGGACGAGGACGCCGGGTACCGCGGCCCTACAGCCTGCAAGGCGGCCGGCATCACCTACCGCCAGCTGGATTACTGGGCGCGGACGGGACTCGTTGAGCCGGCCGTGCGGGGTGCCGCAGGCTCCGGCACCCAGCGCCTCTACAGCTTCCGGGACATTCTTGTCCTGAAGGTGGTTAAGCGCCTCCTGGATACCGGGGTGTCCCTCCAGCAGATCCGTACCGCAGTGGAACACCTGCGGGAACGCGGCGTCGAGGACCTGGCCCAGATCACCCTGATGAGTGACGGTGCAAGCGTGTACGAGTGCACCTCCGCAGATGAAGTCATTGACCTGGTGCAGGGCGGCCAGGGCGTATTCGGCATTGCCGTGGGCCGTGTCTGGCGTGAAGTGGAGGGCAGCCTCGCCCAGCTGCCCAGCGAGCACGTCAACGAGTTTCCCGGAGACGAACTGAGCCAGCGGCGTATCGCCCGCAAAATCAGCTAGCCAGGGAAAGAACCGGCCACAGAAGCCTTAGACAAAAGGAAGGGCACCCCGCGGGGTGCCCTTCCTTTTTGTCAGTCTGCGCAGCTGTTAGCCCACGGGCCGGCGCATCACACGGTTGCGCACGCTGCCGGTATCCATCAGGTTCTTGACCAGGGCATCAAAAGTACCCGCAGCCTGCTTGGCGGATTCGCCCGGCCAGTGGTGGACCGAATGCGCGGCACCCTGGATCTGCTGCCAGTTGGCCTGTTCGGCGATGGTCGGGCTCAGCAGGAGATCGCCGAACATCTGCTTCATCTCGGCCAGGCGGAACACATGCTCGTTGGAACTGGGCCGGACCCGGTTGGCGATGATGCCAGCGGGGGCCAGATTCGGTGCGAACTCTTCCCTGAACAGGTCCAGGGCACGCATGGTCCGTTCGGTGCCGGCTACTGAGAAGAGGCCGGGCTCGGCAACTAGCAGGACGCGGTTGCTGGCCGTCCACGCCATCCGGGTCAGGCCGTTCAGGGACGGCGGGCAGTCGATCAGGACCAGGCCGTAGCCGGTGACCCGGGACAGCAGGTTGGTCAGGCGCCGAAGGTCGCGTTTGCCGAGGTCGGGGCGGTCATAGATCCCCGAGTAGGCGGAACCCATGGCCACGTCCAGGACAGGTTTCCGGTCCGCCGGGTTCTTGGCGAGCCGGCGGGCGTTTTCCACCCAGCCGCTGGGTACCACCTGGTCGGCCAGCTGCACCCGGCGGGGGTTGCGAAGCATTTCGCCGATGCCAAGCTGGCTGCCGGCGCTGACACCCAGGCCGGTGGTCGCATCTGCATGCGGGTCCAGGTCCACGACGAGCGTCGGAATGCCTGCGGCCAGCGCGGCGGATGCCAGGCCCAGCGTGACGGAGGTTTTACCGACGCCGCCCTTCAGGCTGCTGATGCTCACTACTTGCACTTGTTGAACCAAAACCTAACGTGTCTAGGGATCACTGGAGGCTGCACCCTCATTCTATGTGACGGACGCCTGTTACCTTGGCAGCGCCCTTTTGCAGGGGTGGCGCTTACACTGGTGGCACACTGTGATATCCACCACGGCGGTTCCGTGCTGCGCCTACCGGCTGCAGCCGGTATTTTTCACGCTTGCCCGCAACTGCCGTGGGTAAAATCCGTTAATGGCGGTACTGTCCTGGTGCCCCACCGCAACGATGCAGGAGACCCATGTTCTCGAAGATATTGGTAGCGAACCGGGGCGAAATCGCCATTCGGGCGTTCCGTGCCGCGTATGAGCTCGGTGCGAAGACGGTGGCCGTGTTTCCCCACGAGGACCGGAACTCCATTCACCGGCAGAAGGCCGACGAGGCCTACCTGATCGGCGAGGAGGGCCACCCGGTCCGGGCGTACCTGGATGTGGATGAAATCATCCGGGTGGCCAAGGAATCCGGCTGCGACGCGATCTATCCCGGGTACGGCTTCCTGTCCGAGAACTCGCATCTGGCCCGGGCTGCAGCCGACGCCGGCATCACCTTTGTGGGGCCGGCGGCGGACATTCTGGAGCTGGCCGGGCATAAGGTGCACGCGCTGAACGCCGCCAGGGAAGCCGGCATCCCGGTTCTGCGGTCCACGGCGCCGAGCGCAGACCCCGACGAGCTGCTGGCGGAGGCTGACGCCATCGGTTTCCCGATCTTCGTCAAGGCCGTGGCCGGCGGCGGCGGACGCGGCATGCGGCGGGTGGACAGCAAGGACAAGCTGCCCGAAGCCCTCGCCGCGGCGATGCGGGAGGCGGAAACCGCCTTCGGCGACCCCACGGTGTTCCTCGAGCAGGCAGTCCTTCGGCCCCGGCACATTGAGGTTCAGATCCTCGCGGATGCTGAAGGCAACATCGTGCACCTGTTCGAGCGGGACTGCTCACTGCAGCGCCGGCACCAGAAGGTGGTGGAAATTGCCCCCGCACCGAACCTGGATGAGAACATCCGCCAGGCTCTGTACCGGGATGCGGTGAAGTTCGCCAAGGCGCTGAAATACGTGAATGCGGGCACCGTGGAGTTCCTCGTGGATACGGTGGGCGAGCGGGCCGGCCAGCACGTGTTCATTGAAATGAACCCGCGCGTGCAGGTGGAACACACCGTCACCGAGGAAATCACCGACGTCGATATTGTCCAGTCCCAGCTGCGCATCGCAGCCGGGGAAACGCTGGCTGATCTGGGCCTGTTCCAGGATGAGCTGCAGATCCGCGGGGCCGCCCTGCAGTGCCGCATCACCACCGAGGACCCCGCCAACGGGTTCCGGCCCGACGTCGGCCGGATCAGCGCCTACCGCTCAGCCGGTGGCGCCGGGGTGCGGCTCGACGGCGGCACCGTATACGCCGGCGCGGAAATCAGCCCGCACTTTGACTCCATGCTGGTGAAACTGACGTGCCGTGGCCGGACCTACCCGGTGGCCGTGAACCGTGCCCGCCGGGCACTTGCGGAGTTCCGGATCCGCGGTGTCGCCACCAATATCTCCTTCCTGCAGGCCGTGCTGGATGATCCGGACTTTGTCGCCGGAGATGTGGCGACGTCCTTCATCGAGGAGCGCCCGGAACTGCTTAATGCCCGCGGTTCAGCAGATCGCGGTACCAAGCTGCTGAACTGGCTTGCTGACGTCACAGTTAATAAGCCGCATGGAGAAGCAGTGCTGCACAGCGACCCGGCGGAGAAGCTTCCCGCCGACCTGCCGGAAGCACGGCCGGGCTCACGGCAGCGGCTGCTTGAACTGGGGCCGGAAGGCTTCGCCGCAGACCTTCGGCAGCGCACCGCCCTGGCGGTCACGGACACCACGTTCCGGGACGCCCACCAGTCCCTGCTCGCCACGCGGGTCCGTACCCGGGACCTGACTGCAGCAGCTCCGGCGGTAGCTGCGCTGACGCCCGAACTGTTCTCCGTGGAAGCCTGGGGCGGTGCCACTTACGATGTTGCGCTCCGCTTCCTCGGCGAAGACCCATGGGAACGTTTGGCCGCGCTGCGCCACGAACTGCCCAACGTCTGCATCCAGATGCTGCTGCGCGGACGGAACACGGTGGGCTACACGCCCTACCCCACGGAAGTCACCGAGGCATTCGTGGAAGAGGCAGCCGCCACCGGTGTTGATATCTTCCGGATCTTCGATGCACTTAATGACGTCTCGCAGATGGAACCGGCCATCCGGGCGGTGCGGAACACGGGAACCGCGGTAGCCGAGGTTGCCCTCTGCTACACCGGTGACCTTCTGGACCCCAAGGAAGAGCTCTACACGCTGGACTACTACCTGGATCTGGCCCAGCGTATGGTCGACGCCGGCGCCCACATCCTGGCTATCAAGGACATGGCCGGCCTGCTGCGCCCGGCTGCTGCCGCCAAGCTTGTCTCCGCCCTGCGGGAACGCTTTGACCTGCCGGTACACCTGCATACCCATGACACCGCAGGCGGCCAGCTGGCCACCCTGCTGGCGGCAGCGGACGCCGGGGTGGACGCCGTGGACGTGGCCAGCGCCCCGCTGGCCGGAACCACCAGCCAGCCCTCCATGTCCTCGCTGGTGGCATCACTGACCAATACCGACAGGGACACCGGTATCAGCCTGGACGCGGTGGGCGCCTTGGAACCGTACTGGGAAGCCGTCCGCCGGGTGTACTCACCCTTCGAGTCCGGTCTGGCCGGCCCCACCGGGCGGGTGTACCGGCACGAAATCCCCGGCGGCCAGCTGTCCAACCTCCGCCAGCAGGCCATTGCCCTGGGACTGGGGGAGCGGTTCGAAGCCATCGAGGATATGTACACTGCCGCGGACCGCATTCTCGGCCGCCTGGTGAAGGTCACGCCCTCCTCGAAGGTAGTGGGGGATCTGGCCCTGCAGCTGGTCGGATCGAACGTCTCCCCGGAGGACTTTGAAGAGAACCCGCAGAATTACGACATTCCCGATTCGGTGATCGGCTTCCTGAGCGGCGAACTGGGCGACCCTCCCGGAGGCTGGCCGGAACCCTTCCGGACCAAGGCGCTGCAGGGCCGGAAGGTCAGGGCACGCGACGTCGAACTCACCGAGGTGGACAGGGCGGGACTGAACGCGGATTCGGCAACCCGGCAGGAAACGCTCAACCGCCTGCTTTTCGCCGGCCCCGCCAAGGAGTTCGCCACTGTCCGGGAAACCTACGGCGACGTGTCCGTGCTGGAAACACGTGACTACCTGTACGGGCTGCGCCGTGGGGAAGAGCACGTTATTGAACTCGAAAAGGGCGTGCGCCTGATAGCCACGCTCGACGCCGTATCTGAACCGGATGAGAAGGGAATGCGGACGGTCATGACCACGCTGAACGGGCAGATGCGCCCGGTCCTGGTGCGGGACCGCAGCATTGAGACCTCGGAGAAATCAGCGGAGCGGGCGGATCCGGCCGAGCCCGGACATGTCGCAGCGCCGTTCGCCGGCGCGGTGACTGTCACGGTCAAGGAGGGCACCGAAGTTGCTGCGGGTGAGACGGTTGCCACCATTGAGGCCATGAAGATGGAGGCCTCCATTACGGCACCGATCGCCGGCACCATCGAACGGGTGGCCATTTCGCAGGTGGAACAGGTCCAGGGCGGTGATTTGCTGCTGGTGATCACCCCTAAGTGAAATCCCCAGGCTGAGTAGACTGATGGCGTGACCCATTTTGATCTCGCCATCATCGGCTCAGGCTCCGGCAATTCACTGATCACCCCTGACTGGGACGGTAAGCGGGTGGCGGTCATCGACGGAGGAACGTTCGGGGGTACCTGCCTGAACGTCGGGTGCATTCCCACCAAGATGTTTGTGTATCCCGCCCAGCTGGCGGCCGCCGTGAGCGACGGCGCCCGGCTGGGCGTGGATGCGCCGCTGGCCGGGGTGCGCTGGCGTGATATCCGGGACCGGATTTTTACCCGCATAGACGCCATCTCGGAGGGTGGCAGGCGTTACCGGGCCGAAGAGCTGGAGAACGTCACGCTGTACAGCGAATACGTCCGCTTCACTTCGCCGCATTCCCTGGTCACCGCTACCGGTGAGAAAATCACCGCCGATCAGATAGTGGTGGCTGCCGGCTCACGCCCGGTCCTGCCCGACACCCCGGGCATGGACCTGCCACAGGTGCACACCTCCGATACCGTCATGCGCGTGGATGAGCTGCCACGCCGGGTGCTCATCATCGGCGGCGGGTACATCGCCGCGGAGTTCGGGTTCGTCTTCGCTGCCTTCGGTACGGAGGTGACCGTTGCAGTCCGTTCGGGGGCGATGCTGCGTTCGCTGGACGAGACAGTATCCGAGCGCTTCACCGCCGAAGCGGCCAAGCAGTGGAACCTGCAGTTGAACACCACGGTGGACTCGCTCAAGGAAAACGCTGACGGTTCCGTGCACGTGGTGCTTTCCGGGCCGGCAGGAACGCAGGAACTCGACGTGGACCTGGTGCTTGCAGCCACCGGACGGGTGCCGAATACGGACCGCCTGGACGTAGCTGCAGCCGGTTTTGATACCCGGAAGGACGGCCGGCTGGCCGTGGACGGGTACGGCCGGGTGCTGTCCTCCGGCGCCCCGGTCCCCGGTGTCTGGGCGCTGGGGGATGTCAGCAGCGACTACCAGCTCAAGCACGTTGCCAACCACGAGGCACGGGTGGTTTCACATAACCTGGTCCATCCGGATGACCTGCGGAAGGCGGATCACCGCTTTGTCCCGGCCGCCGTCTTCAGCAGCCCGCAGATTGCCAGTGTGGGAATGACGGAGGAAGAGGCCTGCACCGATACTGAGGCCCGCGGCGTGGAACTGGCGCTGGCCGTGCAGGAATACGGCTCGACGGCGTATGGCTGGGCCATGGAGGACTCCACCGGTTTCGTGAAACTGCTGGCGGAGAAGGAGAGCGGACGCCTGCTCGGCGCGCACATCATGGGCCATGAGGCGTCCATGCTGATCCAGCCGCTCATCCAGGCTATGGAGTTCGGTCTGGATGCGGCCACCATGGCCCGGGGCCAGTACTGGATTCACCCGGCACTGACCGAGGTAGTGGAAAACGCCTTGCTGTCCCTGAAGACAACGGAAAAGCCGGGCAGGAACCGCCTCTAGTCGAGGGGCCGCTGCCCGGCTTCAAGCCGTGCAGGATCAGACGCGCTGACCGCTGTAGATGTCGTCGATGACCTCCGAGAAGTCCCGCAGCACCTGGGCGCGCTTGATCTTCAGGGACGGGGTCAGGTGCCCGCTGGTCTCGGTGAAGTCGGTGGGCACTACCCGGAAGACCTTGATGGCCTCAGCCTGGGAGACCTTCTTGTTGGCCCGGTCCACAATGCCCTGCAGTTCCGTCTGCAGTTCGTCAGTGGCGGCAACCTCGCTCACCGTCATGCCGGCGCGCAGCTTGTTCCGCTCCAGCCAGCCCGGAAGCGCCTCTTCATCGATGGTGATCAGTGCGGAGATGAACGGCTTGGCATCGCCCACCACCACACACTGGGAGACGATGGCGCTGGACCGGATGGAATCCTCCAGCTGGGACGGCACTACGTTCTTGCCGCCGGCCGTCACGATGATTTCCTTCTTGCGGCCGGTGATCTTCAGGAAGCCGTCGGCATCAAGCTCGCCGATATCGCCGGTGTGGAACCAGCCGTCGGTGAAGGTTTCACCCATGAGGTCGGGGCGCTTGTAGTAGCCCTTCATAACGCTGATGCCCTTGGCGAGGATCTCACCGTCGTCGGCGATCCGGACACTGTTGCCGGGAAGCGGGGCACCCACCGTGCCCAGCTTGACCAGCTGCGGGGTGTTGGTAGTCAGCGGGGCAGTGGTCTCGGTGAGGCCGTAGCCTTCCAGGACCAGCAGCCCGATGCCATGGAAGAAGTGTCCCAGACGCTCACCCAGGGGCGCTCCGCCGGAGACGGCGTACTCCACCCGGCCGCCCATGGCCTCGCGGATCTTTCCGTACAGCAGCCGGTCGAACAGGGCGTGCTTGAGCTTCAGGCCCAGCGGCACCTTTCCTTCCTGCTTGGCCTTGGACCATTCCACGGCGGTGGCAACGCCGGCATGGAAGATCTTGCCCTTGCCGCCGTCCTCGGCCTTGAGCATGGAGGCGTTGAAGACCTTTTCCAGTACGCGGGGGACCACCAGGATGAAGGTCGGTTTGAAACTCTGCAGATCGGGGAGCAGGTTCTTGACGTCCGGTGTATGCGCCACCGTGGCGCCGGTGGCCACGCTAAGCACCGAAATGAACCGGGCCAGCACGTGTGCCAGCGGGAGGAACATGATGGTCTGGGACCCTTCGCGGGCCACTTCGGGCTCGGCGAGCTCGGAGTTTTTGGACAGGTTCACGAAGTTGCCGTGCGTGAGCTCGCAGCCCTTGGGCTTACCCGTGGTGCCGGAGGTGTAGATGATGGTGGCGAGGTCATCCATGTGGGCCGTGGCCCGCCGGGCGTCGAGATCCTCGTCACTGATCGAGGCGCCTGCAGTCCGCAGTGTGTCGAGGCCGCCGCCGTCGATCTGCCAGACGTTGGCAACCCCTGAGAGGTCCTCGTCTGCTGCAGCCTGACGGACAATGTTCTCGTGCCGCGGAGCCTCCACCACAATGCCGACGGCACCGGAGTCGCTGAGGATCCAGGCGACCTGTGAAGGGGAGGAGGTCTCGTACACCGGAACGGAGACGGCTCCGGCGAACCAGAGGGCGAAGTCCACCAGGGTCCACTCGTACCGGGTGCGGGACATAATGGCGACCCGGTCGCCTGCCTTCACGCCGGAGGCCATA
Organism: Arthrobacter sp. Y3225209; assembly: GCF_059090685.1. Lineage (NCBI taxonomy): Bacteria > Bacillati > Actinomycetota > Actinomycetes > Micrococcales > Micrococcaceae > Arthrobacter > Arthrobacter sp. Y3225209. The sequence goes on along the minus strand of NZ_JBNHFW010000014.1, from coordinate 47,100 downwards.
AAGCCCTTCGCGAGGGCGCTGACATCCTTGGTGAACTCCGTGGCGCTGATCCGCTGCCACTCACCCTGCCCGTCCCGTACGGCAAAAAGTGCCGGATTGCTCGGCTTTGCTGCCTGGTCCAGCAGCATGTTGGTGATGTTTGTCTGCGGCGGGGATTCCGCTAGGACGGGAACGCTGAATTCTCGCACGATAGCTCCTTTGATATCCGGGTGGGCCCGTAGGCACTGCCAGCCTATAACCTAGATCACACTCTTGTACCCGTCGGTAACCTTGCGGATCTATAACTTTTGCGTCACCGCTCTTGCTGTTTCCTTAGAATAGGTTTCTGATGCCTCCCTTAACGCCAGTTTCCGTGCCCCGTTCCGTTCCCACACCCCTGCAGCGCCGTCTCGGCCCTGCCGAGCCCTTCCGGGGCGGCCGGCCCATGCGGCTGCACAACCGGATGCGGCGGCGCGGCCTGGCCATCGGCATCGACATCGGCGGAACCAAGGTAGCGGCCGGCCTGGTGGACGGGAACGGCAGAGTCCTGAAACAGGCACGCCGCTCCACTCCCGGTCATGACCCCCGGGAGGTCGAGGCCGTGATTGTGGACCTGGTCCGTGAACTCTCCGCGGAGCACCACGTATGGTCGGTGGGCATCGGCGCGGCCGGCTGGATGGATCTGGCCGGCAGCACGGTCCTGTTCAGCCCGCACCTGGCCTGGCGCAATGAGCCGCTGCGCGAGAATCTCGAGCGGCTGCTGCGCCGCCGGGTTTTCCTTGTCAACGACGCCGACGGTGCTGCCTGGGCGGAGTACCGCTTCGGTGCGGGTGCCGGTGAGTCCCGGCTGGTCTGCGTGACCCTGGGAACAGGGATCGGCGGTGCCATGGTGCTGGACGGGCGGCTGGAGCGCGGCCGGTTTGGGGTGGCGGGGGAGTTTGGCCACCAGATCATCATGCCGGGCGGGCACCGCTGCGAATGCGGAAACCGCGGCTGCTGGGAGCAGTACGCCTCGGGCAACGCGCTGGGCAGGGAGGCACGTGAACTTGCGGCCGCCAACTCACCGGTGGCGCAGGAGCTTCTCCGTGCCGTGGACGGCAATACGGACGCGGTGACGGGGGCCGTAGTGACCCGCCTGGCATTGGAAGGTGATGCGGCGAGCATTGAGCTGCTGGATGAGGTGGGCCAATGGCTGGGACTTGGCCTGGCGAACCTGGCAGCCGCCCTGGACCCGGGAATGTTCGTTATTGGCGGCGGACTGAGCGACGCCGGGGATCTGCTCCTTGAACCTGCACGCCGATCCTTTGCCCGGAACCTGACCGGCCGGGGTTTCCGGCCCGCAGCGAGGATGGAACGCGCCGCGATGGGTCCGGCAGCAGGAATGATCGGTGCCGCGGACCTCTCGCGGATCGCCACACGCCGCTAGGCCGGACGCGGACCCGGCCGGACCGCCTAGACCTCGGCGCCGTCGTCGTTCTCGTCGCGATGCGAGGGGAGCCGGAACAGCAGGTACGCCGCCGAGCCGGCGAAGACGGCGATGGTCCCCAGCACAACGGCCAGCGGCGCCCCGCGCCAGAGCATCGCGAATAGCAGAAGCATCAGCGGCCCGCCCAGTGCGCCGATCCAGGCCAGCACCACCAGCGGTTCGCCGCTGCCCAGGGGTGGTGGTTCCGGGGGAGTGAACCCGCCGTCGTCCTCGTCCTCCTCCGGCGCCGCGTAGTCCCGCGGGCCGGTCATCGGGAGCGGCTGGTTCTCGAAGATGGCCCGGGTCCGCTCGGCGGGTGAGCCGGCCGGGCCCGGACCGGGAACGCCGGCCTGTTGTCCGGGGCCGGGGTCCTCCTGCGGAGCAGGGGATTCCCGGTCGCCGCCGTCGCGGCTGGTTTCGCCGGCATCCATGTGCTCCAGCCGGGCGACCAGGTCCCGCCAGACTTCCTCGTCGGTGGATTCATTGTGCTCCGGTTCGCGGTCGCTCATGAGCGGACTCCGGTGCTCACCCGTTGGATGAAACTCTGGGACTGTTCGAAGATCAGCGGCGCATCATGATCCATGGTGGCCACGTGGTAGCTGTTCTCCAGCGGAACCACCTCAAGGTCCGCGTTGACAAGCCCGGCGCGCAGCACATCCATGCTGGACTCGGGGACAATCGCATCCACCCGGGACCGGAAGGCGAGGACCGGTGCGGTCACCTCCGGCAGCGAAGCAGCGGTGTCGCGGAAAAGCCGTCCCAACTGCTGTACTGCCGCTACCGGAGTCCGCGGGTATGCCCCTTCGTCCTGCCCCTCCAGCCGGATGTCGTTGCCGATGGCCGGAACGGATCGGAGCACGTATTTGAGCAGCCCCGAATAGCGTGCCCGCGGGTCGCCGATGGTCAGGCCGGGGTTAACGACGACGACGCCCGCCACCGGTTGCTTCGCGGCCAGCCGCAGTGCCAGCGCGCCTCCCATTGACAGTCCTGCCGCAACGACGGTTCCGGTCCGCTCCCGCAGGGAGTAGTAGGCCTGCTCATATTCCCCGTACCACCGCTGCCAGGGTGTCCGTGCCAGTTCCTGCCAGGTGGTGCCGTGTCCGGGCAGCAGTGGCAGACTGACCGCGTAGCCCTGATCCGCCAGGTGCCGGGCCCAGGCGGCCAGGCTCACCGGGGAGCCGGTGAAGCCGTGGCTCAGGAGCACGCCCACGCCGGCATTGGGGCCGTGTCCCGCATAGTGAAAGGCGTCAGCGCCCGGGAGGGAAGTCATATCTCTATGGTTGCATTGCGGGGAGCATTTTCCACCCCGCAGGGAGCAAACTATTAGGGGGCGCGCACGCCGGAAATTCACCTGCGGCGCGCAGCCCGCATACAGTAGAGTCTGCGGAACCAACAGGTTCCCTAGTTTTGTTTGTCCGGACGGGAGATCAGGCCGCGTGTTCTATTGGGTGATGAAGACGATATTCATCGGGCCGGTGGTAAATCTTCTCTTCAGGCCCTGGGTGAAGGGGATGAACAACATTCCCGAGTCCGGTCCGGCAGTCCTGGTGAGTAACCACCTCTCCTTCTCCGACTCGATCTTCCTGCCGCTGGCTGTGCCCCGCCCGGTGAGCTTCCTGGCGAAGAGCGACTACTTCAACGGCAAGGGCATCAAGGGCAAGCTCACTGCGGCGTTCTTCCGGCTCGCCAACCAGCTGCCCATGGACCGTTCCGGTGGTGCAGCCTCCGCGAGCTCCCTGAAAGCCGGGGTAGACGTGCTGGAAAACGGCGGACTGCTGGGTATCTACCCCGAGGGCACGCGCAGCCCTGACGGACGCCTCTACCGCGGCAAAACCGGGGTGGCCAAGCTGGTCCTCTCCACCGGTGTCCCGGTGATCCCGGTTGCCATGATCGGTACCGATAAGGTCCAGCCGATTGGACGCCGGATCCCCAACATCCGTCGTATCGGCATCATTGTCGGCGAGCCGCTGGATTTCTCCCGGTATGCCGGGCTGGAGAATGACCGCTTCATCCAGCGTTCGGTAACCGACGAGATCATGTATGAACTCATGCGCCTGTCCGGCCAGGAATACGTAGACGTATACGCCAGCACCGTCAAGGAAAAGAACGCCGCACGGAAAGGCGGCAAGGCTGCCGAGGCCCGCGGCGCCGCGGTCCGTCTCGGGACTGCTCCGGCGGGAACCGACGCCCGTACCACTCAGGACACTTCCGCCGGCGATGTGCCCGTGGAGGACGGCGAAAAGCTGCCCGGCACGGTAACCGTGATCGGGTCCAAGGCCGCCGGTTCGGATGAGGCGCCTAAAGACGTGACGGCGGACCGTAAGGGAAAGAAGGCAGCACGCGGTGCGCGTGCCGGAAAGCGCCGTACATCCCAGCTCGCCGCGGACATCACCGGCTCCGGTGCGGACAAGACGTCCGGTGCGGACGGGGCCTCCGGCGCCGACAACGGCAGCGCACCCGCTGAACAGGGCCGCAGGCCGCACTCGGCATAGTCCTGTTCTTCCCGGCCCTGTTTACGTTGCACGGCATCCGGCGAATATGACGCGCTTATTTGTTCCGGGCGGGCAGCCAGTAGGCTTAAGCCGTGACCAACACACCCGTAAACAGCGATTCCCTTCCAACCACGCTCTCCGGTGCGGCCGCTACTGCTGCCAGCCATCCGGAACTGGATAACTGGCGTTCCCTGCCTATTGCCCAGCAGCCCACCTGGCAGGACGATCCCGGGTATAGCGCGGCAATCGCGGAACTTTCCATGGTCCCGCCGCTGGTCTTTGCCGGTGAAGTGGACGTGCTCCGTTCCCGTCTGGCCGAGGCCGCGCAGGGCAAGGCATTCCTCCTCCAGGGCGGGGACTGCGCCGAGACCTTCGAGGCCGCCACTGCGGACAAGATCAGTGCCCGTGTGCGCACGCTGCTGCAGATGGCTGTGGTGCTCACCTACGGCGCCTCGGTGCCGGTGATCAAGATGGGCCGGATGGCTGGCCAGTTCGCCAAGCCCCGCTCATCCAATGACGAAACCCGCAACGGTGTCACCCTGCCTGCCTACCGCGGCGATATGGTCAACGGCTTCGAGTTCACCCCGGAGTCCCGCCGGCACAACCCGGCCCGGATGGTGCGGGCGTACCACACCTCCGCTTCCACGTTGAACCTGATCCGCGCCTTTACCCAGGGCGGGTTTGCCGACCTGCGGCTGGTGCACCACTGGAACAAGGGGTTCACCTCAAACCCTGCGCACTCCCGGTACGAGTCCCTGGCTCGCGAGATTGACCGGGCCGTCCGCTTTATGGATGCCTGCGGCGCAGACTTCGAGGCCCTGAAACGGGTGGAGTTCTTTGCCAGCCATGAAGCGCTGCTGTTGGATTACGAGCGCGCCCTGACCCGCGTGGATTCCCGCACCGGCCAGCCCTACGACACCTCCGGGCACTTCCTCTGGATCGGGGAGCGGACGAGGGATCTTGACGCCGCCCATGTGGACTTCCTCTCCAAGGTGCGCAATCCCATTGGCGTGAAGCTTGGCCCCAAGACCAGCCCCGAGGATGCCCTTGCCCTGATTGACAAGCTGGATCCGAACCGTGAACCGGGCCGGCTGACCTTTATCACCCGGATGGGAGCCAACAACATCCGGGAGAAGCTGCCCCCGCTGGTGGAGAAGGTCACCGCGTCCGGCGCGAAGGTCCTGTGGGTAACCGATCCGATGCACGGAAATACCGTGACGTCACCGAACGGCTACAAGACCAGGAACTTCGATGACGTTATGGACGAAGTCCGCGGCTTCTTTGAAGTGCATGATTCGCTGGGCACCTTCCCCGGCGGACTGCACGTGGAAATGACCGGTGACGACGTAGCCGAGTGCCTCGGCGGAGCAGATCCGGTTGATCAGGATGCCTTTGTCGAGGGCTACGAATCGGTCTGCGATCCGCGCCTGAACCACATGCAGTCCCTGGAAATGGCGTTCCTGGTTGCCGGAGCTCTTTCGCGCCGGAGCTAGTTTCAAAAACTGCAAGGGAGGGCTGCAGGAGATCCCGGATCTCCTGCAGCCCTCCCTTGTCTGTCCGGCCTGTTTGCCTGTCCGGTTGCTTTGCCTGTTTGGTGTGTTTGTCCGGGCGCAGGCGCTAGACGACCTTGAGGATCACGGTGGACCCTTCGGGTGCCGTTCCGGCGCCGGGGTCCTGGTCCCGGACCAGGCCCAGGAGGCCGCCGAGCAGGTTTTCCACCTGCACATTGAATCCCCGGCCTTCGAGGTCCGCCCGTGCTTCTTCGGCACGGCGGCCCACATAGTTCGGCACTTCGACCATCCGCGGTCCCAGCGAGATGGTCAGGGTCACGGTCTGGCCCCTCTCGAGCAGGCCGGCTTCGGGAGTCTGGGAAACGACGGCGCCGGCCGGCACAGTGGCGCTGTTGACCTTATCCGGGGCAACGGCGGCCGTGAGGCCTGAATCCTCAATGGCCTTGACCGCGGCTTCCTCGCTCTGACCGGTCACCGACGGAACCTCCACGGGGGCCGGGCCCTTGGAGACCGTGACATCCACCGTGGCACCGAGCCGGAGCATGGTGTCCGGGGTGGGCCGCTGGCTGATAATCGCACCGGCGGATACTGTTTCGCTGTATTCTTCCGTGACGCCACCGAGGGCCAGTTCGGCGTCTGCCAGGTCCGATTCCGCGGCATCCAGGCTGCGCTGGACGATGTTGGGTACCGCGAAGAGCTGGGGCCCTTTGGACACCAGCAGTGTGACGGGCCGGTAGCGGCGGACTTCCCCGGGAGCTGCCGGGTCGGTGCCGACGGCGAATCCGGCGGCGACTACTTCGTCATAGACCTCGGTGGTGGTGAAGTTCAGGCCGGCGCCGCCGAGCTGGTCGCCTGCCTCGTCAACGGAGGCATTGCTGACATCGGGAATGGACACCAGCGCGCCCGGGCCGGCGCCGAAGAACCAGCCGGCAAAGGCCGCAGCGCAAAGCAGCACCGTCAGCAGCAGGGCCAGCAGCACTCCCCGGCGCCCGCTCCTGCCGCTGCGCAGACCTACCTGCGGCCGGTGTGCCTGGCGGTCACTGTCGCGGAGCCGGTTGCGGTCAGCGCGCCTGGCGAGCCGGCGCTGCGCACGGGTGCCTGCCTGCTCATTACCGGTGCCGTCGTCGCCCTCATCGTCCTCACCATCCTCAAAGCCGTCGTGAGGATAACCGTCCGCAGCGCCGTCTCCGTCATCGCCGGCCGTTCCGAGTCCGCCGGGGAAAACCGTGGTGGCGTGTTCGCTGCGGCTGAGCACTTCGGTGTGGTTCGCGTCCCGCCCGGTATCGGAACCGTGGGGATCCTGGTCCAGGGCGGAGGCGTCAATGATGCTGGTGGGATCGGATGCCCCAATGACCTCCGTGGCACCGGCAGCGGCTCCGGAGCGGGAAAGAGCCTCTGTGGGCATGTCACCGGACGCGGAACCGGTGGTGCACCGGAAGTCCAGTTCCTCGTCAGTGAGGGTGGTGCGGATATGCCGGAGCTCACCCAGCAGCGCACGCCCGTTGACCGGACGTTCTTCGGGGTCCCGTGCCGTGCACCAGCGCACCAGCTCGTCCAGGTCCTCTGCGAGGCCGGGGCACAGGGTGGAGGGGGCCGGCACTGCCGAGTGCACGTGGGCAAAGGCGACCTGGATGGGTGAGTCGCCGGTGAAGGGCTGGCGTCCGGTCAGCATTTCATAAAGCAGGATGCCGGCTGAATAGACGTCGCTGCGTTCATCTCCGCCGTCGCCGGTCACCAGCTCCGGGGCGAGGTAGGCGACGGTTCCGACCAGGGTTCCGGTGTTGGTGCTGGTTGAGACGGCGCGGGCCAGGCCAAAGTCGGCGATCTTAATCCGGCCGTTGTCTGCCAGCAGCACGTTCTCGGGTTTGACGTCACGGTGGACCAGCCCGGCGTCGTGGGCCGCGGCCAGGCCCTCGACCACCGCGTCCATCAGTGCCAGCGCAAGCCGGGGAGACAGGGCATGGCGCTCGTCCAGCAGCCCACGAAGGGTCCGTCCGGGAACATACTCCATCACCAGATAGGCGAGGGAGTCGGTAATGCCCTGATCCAGCACGCCCACCACATGGGGGTGCGAAAGGCGTGCCGCGGACTTGGCTTCGCTCTCGAAACGCCGCAGGAAACCACGGTCGGCGGCCAGATGCGGGAACAGCACTTTCAGCGCTACGTCGCGGTCCAGCCGGCGGTCGGTGGCGAGGTAGACGCTGGACATGCCGCCGCGCGCGATCAGTGACCTGACGAAGTAGCGGTCATCCACCAGCGTGTCTACGAGGGAGTCTTTCACGGGATCATGCACTCTTCGATCCTAGTGGGGACAGCGGGAAGGGTCCGGATCGACACCCGATCCGGACCCTTCCGCTGCACTGCGGCTCTTCCGGTTACTGGAAGGTGGCCCGGTGGGCCAGCACGGAGCTGACGTAGCTGCGCGTGTCGGAGAACATACCGTTGGTCGTCACCGAATACTGCCCCTGGTAGTAGGACGCAATGGCGTTTTCCAGGCTGTCACTGGTGCGGATCAGGGCGCTGATAATGGCCACACCGGCCGTAGCGTTGTCATACGGGTCCAGCAGGTTCAACTCGCGGCCCACCAGCTGGGAAGCCCACTCGCCCGAAGACGGGATGACCTGCATGGTGCCAATGGCGTTGGCAGGGGAGACGGCGCGCTGATCGAAGCCGGACTCCTGCAGGGCGAAGGCCTGGGCGAGTGCCGGATCGACACCCATCTGCGCAGCGGTATCGGCAACAATCTGCTGCATCTGGGCCCGGCTGGGCACGGGCAGGGAGTTCAGGGTCTGCTTGTTCAGGTTGGCACCGGCCACCACATGCGCGGGGTAGGTGTAGTGCAGGAACGTGCTGGGGACCAGGTCCGTCGGTGCTGCGTCCGTCGGTGCGGCAGCTACCGGTGCAGAGGAGGCAATGCTCACGGTCCCGACGCCGCTGACGCTAATCTGCTGCCCCGGCCGGATGACGGAGGAGGGGTTCAGGCCGTTGGCGGCAAGGACGCTCGACAGGCTTACGCCGTGTTCGGCCGCGATGGCACCGAGCGTATCGCCGGGCTTCACCGTGTAGGTGCCAGCTGCAGCCTGGACCTCGGCAGGAGCCGGGGCGGCCGGCGCTGCGGGTGCTGCAGGCGGCGCCGACGGCGTCGATCCGTTCACCACGATGGACTGGCCCGGGTAAATCACCGATGTGAGGGTGAGGTTGTTTGCAGCGAGAATGCTGGACAGCGCAACCCCGTGCCGGGCTGCGATGGCGCTGAGCGTGTCACCGGAAACGACCTTGTAGGTGCCTGATGCCGGAGCTGCCTTCTTCTCCGGGACGGCCGGGGCGGCTGCGGTGCCGGTCAGGCGGAGCTCTTTACCGGCAAAGATCAGGGACGTCGGCTGCAGGTTATTGACCCGGAGTACCTCGGACACTGACAGGCCGTACCGGGCGGCGATGGAGGTCACGGTATCACCGGCGGCAATCCGGTGGGTGGCGGGCACGGAAGACTCGGCAGCCAGCGTGGCGGGGACCTGGGTGGCCAGCTGGGAAGCGGCGACGCCGGTCACTGCGCCGGTGTTCAGGTTCTTGATGGCCTGCAGCGGAAGCTGGGGGAAAAGCGTGTTCTGCGGCGAAACGGGTGCGGCGGCAGCGGGCTCCGCCAGAGCCAGTGCGGACATCATCACTGCAGGAATCGCGGCGGTTGTCACGGCAACACTTAATTTGCGCGGCATTCCGGTTGCAGCGGGGCGCGTGGCTGGCGTTCCCGTTGTCGACTCAGCGTTCATAGGGTTGCTGTTTCCTCATCTGTGATGGCCGCGGCCTTTACCGCAAATCCGTGGGACAAAAACAAGTAGTGCAACAGGTAAGGTGCCTGTGGCTTATGTGACTAATGTTGCTTAGGTTACACATGTGATTTCAGGTACTCATGTGAATTTACACCAAGCAGGCTCGGGGACAATACCTGAGTATCGGATTTAAGGTTTCTTTTACGCGTCGGAATGGCCAAGTGGCCCGGAATCAGAGGACATGGCACCCTTGAAGGGTGAATGAACTCGAGGAACTTGTTTCCGACTGGCTGACCCTGCCCGATGTGGCTGAACAACTCGACCTGCCCATTAACAAGGTGCATAGCCTCCTGGAGGAGCGCGCCCTTGTGGCCGTGCGCCTGGGGGAGCGGAAAATCCGCAGCGTTCCCGCTGCCTTTATCAATGACGGCGCCATCCTGGATAGCCTCAAGGGCACTATCTCGGTGCTCAATGACGCCGGCTTCCACGACGACGAGATGATCCGCTGGCTTTTCACTGCGGATGACACCCTTCCGGGCCGCCCCGTGGATGCCCTGCGTGAGGGGCGTAAGACGGAGATCCGCCGCCGGGCCCAGGCATTGGCCTGGTAACTGGCTGTACACCCGCGGCTGCGGGGGTCCTGTGTCATATATCTGTCCGCATATATGACGGTATATAGGCAACCCCTACACGAAGCCCTATAGGCGGATCAGACAGGAACGGCCCCGCCTTCGGGCGGGGCCGTTCCTGTCGAGGCGGCAGTTCCTGCTGGCATCCCCGGAGCCGGTGGGACCGTCCGGGGCCGGTCCGTTCCTTAGGAACTGCGCCTGACCGCGGAGTGGGCGAGTGCCTCCAGCGCCGCCCGGGACACTTCGTCCACGGGCAGGGCCTCCAGCGCGGCGAATGCAGCTTCGGTGTGGCTGCTGATCAGGGCTTCGGTGGCCGCCAGGGCCCCGCTGTCCTCGATGATGCTGCGAAGGACCTGCACGCCGTCGTCATCCAGGCCCGGGTCCCCCAGCCGGAGGGTGATCTCCCGGCGCGCAGTCTCCCCGCCTCCGCACAGGGCATAGGCAATCAGCACTGTGCGCTTGCCTTCGCGCAGGTCATCGCCCGCAGGTTTCCCTGTTGTCTGCGGATCGCCGAAGACACCGAGAACGTCGTCGCGAAGCTGGAAGGCTTCGCCGAGGGGGAGGGCGAAGCGTGAGTATGCCGCCAGCAGTTCCTCATTGGCACCGGCCAGTGCGCCGCCCAGGGCCAGGGGATGTTCGGTGGTGTACTTGGCGGCCTTGTAACGCAGGATGTTCCGGGCCCGGACGACGGCGCGTTCAGGCTCGTGGCTGGGACCGACCACCTCTTCAAGGATGTCCAGATACTGGCCGGCCATCACCTCGGTGCGCATCCGGTTGAAAATGCGGCGGGCGGTGGTGCCGTGCGCCGCAGGTACCCCGACCGCCGAGAACATTTCCTCGCTGAGCGCGAGGCAGAGATCTCCGGCGAGGATGCCCGCGGAAGAACCGAAGTGTGATCCGTCCAGGTGCCAGTTGGCGTCCCGGTGCGCGAGCGAAAACGTGCGGTGCACGCTTGGGCCGCCGCGGCGCGTGTCGGACCGGTCAATGATGTCGTCATGGATCAGGGCCGCACTCTGGAAGAGTTCCAGGGCCACCCCTGCGCGTACGGCGGCGGTATCCAGCGGTGCTCCGCCCGCTCCCCGCCAGCCCCAGTACGCCAACAGGGCGCGGAGGCGTTTGCCGCCGCGGGACAGGTTGTGTACCGCCTCCAGCAGCGGCAGTGCTTCCTCGGATACATCGGAAAGGACCGCATGCTGCGTTGCCAGGAAGTCTTCCAGTTCCCCGGCGAGCAGGGTGCGGTAGGCGGCCTGCTCCTGCTCCGCGGTGGAGATGTCCTGGCTGCGGGGGGCGGGGGTGGACGGGATGTTAGCCATAACTTATTCCACCGACTCGGTGAGGACGGTGGCGCCGACGGTCACCGTCGACGGCTCACCGGTCCGGGCGGTCACAGTCACGTTTACGGTTTCCGGTTCAGCTGCGCCGGTGCGGATGTAATCACGCGATGCCGGGGCGCCGGCCGCGGACTCGGCGGCAGTGAACCCCTGAGCCGTGAGCGCCTTGTCATAGAAGGCGAAGACATCGGCGGCCGGCGCCGTTGTGGTTTCCACCAGCACGGCACTGACCTGCGTGCCGGTCCGGTCCACGGTGCTGGAACGGATCTCGGCACCGTCCATCACAGGGATCAGCGTGGTGGGGAAGCCGTCCGCCAGGGCGACCGGTGACGCGGAGGCGCTCGGGGTGGAGGCGGGTCCGGACTGTGCCGGCAGGGAGGCGCCGGCGGTTTGGCTTGCGGCCGCCGAGGCGGGGGAGTCCGTGCCGCCTTCCTCGGTGCACCCGGCAGCAACCAGGAGAAGAACAACGGCAGAGAGCGCAGTCAGGGACTTTTTCATTGATTTCCACTCGGTGGGGGGCAGGGTCCTGCACCCAAGTCTAGGTGACCGCCGCAGCTGGGCAGGAAGGCGGACCGGGGGTGCCGATAGCTACCATGAAGGGGTGAGTACTGGCCCCGACGGCGGCAGCGGCAACCGCGACTGCACCATCCTGCATGTGGACATGGATGCCTTTTATGTGTCCGTGGAATTGCTGAAGCGCCCCGACCTCGTAGGCAAGCCCGTGATCGTTGGCGGATTGGGCGGCCGGTCCGTGGTCCTTTCCGCGTCCTATGAGGCACGGCGCTATGGAGTCCGTTCGGCCATGCCGATGGCCGTGGCACGGCGCCAGTGCCCGCAGGCCACAGTGCTGGAACCGCACCAGGAGGTCTACCGCTCCTTCAGCAGGAAGCTGATGGAGATTTTCGAATCCATTACCCCGCAGGTGGAACAGCTCAGTGTCGATGAGGCTTTCCTGGACATCTCCGGATCCATGCGCAGACTGGGTGCGCCAAGGGAGATTGGCGAGCTGATTCGCGAACGGGTGGCAGCTGAGATGGGGATGACGGCAAGTGTCGGTATTGCCGCCACGAAATTCGTGGCCAAAATCGCCTCCACACGGTGCAAACCCAACGGGCTGCTCCTGGTTCCCAAAGAGCAGACCGTGGACTTCCTGCACACTCTGGACGTCTCCGCGCTGTGGGGAGTGGGAGCCAAGACGCGCGAGGTGCTGGCCCGGGTTGGTATTGCCACTGTTGCTGACGTGGCCAATACCCCGCCGAGTGTTCTCCGCCGTCTGCTCGGCGCGGTGGGTGATCACGTGTACGAACTTTCCTGGGGGCGGGATGCCCGTCAGGTGACCCCTGTCCGGAAGGAAAAAAGCATCGGTGCAGAGGAAACCTTCGCCCGGGACGTAAGTGATGACGAGGTGCTGCGAACCGAGCTGCTGCGCCTGGCCCACCGCAGCGCCGTCCGGCTGCGTGCCGCCGGCCTGCAGTGCCGGGCGGTATCCCTGAAGCTTCGGTACACGGATTTCACCACGCTGACCCGCAGCCGCACCCTGACCGAGCCGGTGGACAGTGCGCAGATGATTTACGAGGCGGCCAGGGGCCTGCTCACTGCCTTGGGGAAGCGGCCGCAAAGCGTGCGCCTCATCGGACTCCGGGCCGAGCAGCTGGAGCCGGCGCAGGGTGCGGCCATGCAGCTGACCCTGGACGGACGGGAAGACAACTGGCGCGCCACGGAGGACGCGCTCGACCGCATCAACCGGCGGTTCGGTGAGATGGGGGTAGTCCCTGCCCGGCTGATTGCCCCGGCCCGGCCGCGCACGCCGGACGGCGGGGAAGCGTCCCCGGCGGGCGGAGCCGGGGCCTGAGCGGCGGTCGGTGACGGCTGGCGACGTACCCTGGAACGAATAGGTACATGCGCCGCTTTCGTGGCGACCCGTTGCACCCTATCCTTGGAATAAGTGCAAAGCAGCATCGGGCCTGCGCAGGGAACATCCGGCGCCACACGTTCGTTGGCTGGTTTACAGGGGCAAAATCGGACGGCAAGGAGGCAGCAATGGCACTCTCGGAACACGAGCAGCGCTTGCTGGATCAACTGGAGCAGCAATTACACGCCGAGGACCCGAAATTCGCGAATTCGATGGCGACGTCGGCCGGGCGGGGTATCTCGACCAGGCGCATCGTGCTTGGTGCCTTGTTAGCGGTTGTGGGACTGGCGGTACTGTTGCTGGGCATTACTGAAGCCGGCATTGCCGTGGGGGTGGTCGGATTCCTCGTCATGGGTGCCGGGGTCTATTACGCGACCACGCGCGGACGGAAGAACCCGCCGAAAGCCGCAGATGGCCGGACGGAACGGCAACCCACTGCGCAGCGCGGGTTCATGAACAACCTCGAAAACAAATGGGACGAGCGCAAGCGCGACCAGCCGTAAGCGGCCGTACCGGCCAGGCCCCTGGGCCGAAGCGCTGATCCCGGAAAAAGACCCGCTACGGCGGGTCTTTTTTTATGCCCCGGACGCGTACACCGTGTTGAATTCCCTCCACCTCGCTCCACCGGCAGGTATCCGCGGAATTTCGCGGATTTTTGAATCCGACGCGCCCGGAATCCAACACGCCAGAGCGTTGACTGTGGAGGGAAGTGGAGTAAAGTGGGGGACATAAGAGGGTAGGGGCGGTACTCGAGGGGTTTGCCCCCAATCAGACGGGGTGGTGACTGATGTTCCTGGGAACACATTCGCCGCGTCTGGATGAGAAGGGGCGGCTGATCCTGCCGGCCAAGTTCCGCGAGGAACTGGCTGACGGCCTCGTCCTGACCAGAGGTCAGGAACGCTGCATCTACGTCTTCAGCCAGAAGGAATTCGAACGGGTCCACGACCAGATGAGGGAAGCTCCACTTTCCTCCCGCCAGGCGCGTGACTACATTCGGGTCTTTCTGTCCGGAGCCTCCGACGAAGTACCAGACAAGCAGGGCCGGGTCACCATTCCGCCGGCACTGCGGACGTACGCAGGACTCGGACGCGAACTGGCCGTCATCGGCGCAGGCACACGGGCCGAGATCTGGGATGCGGGAGCCTGGCAGAACTACCTGGAAGAACAGGAGACCGCATTCTCGGAAACCGACGAGGACGCGATTCCCGGAATCTTCTAGCAGCACCGGACCCCACCGGCAGGCACCGGTCGGATCTTGAATGAGATCTCCAGCCGCCCCACCGCCGCCCACCTGGCTTCCCTTCCCCGGAGCCAGGCGGCCGGCAGGTGAGGCGCGGATGGGGGTCTGGTTCAAGAACCGCCGGTTTACCCGCCACCCGCGTTCGATCACACCGGCACCACCACAACCTAAGGAACCCCAAGATGAGCGAAGAGCGCCCCACCGAGGAACGGCATGTTCCGGTGCTGCGCGACCGCTGCATCAATCTCCTTGCCCCGTCCATTGAGCGTGCCGTCGCGGACCACGGCAGGGCCGTCGTCGTCGACGCAACTCTGGGCATGGGCGGGCACAGCGAGGCAATGCTGCAGCGTTTTCCGCAGCTCCACCTGATCGGAATCGACCGTGACCAGCAGGCACTGGCCCTGGCAGGCAAGCGGCTGGAGCCGTTCGCCGACCGGATCGATCTGGTGCACGCGGTCTATGACGAGGTAGCCGACGTGGTTCTCGATCTTGGCTTCGACGGGATCGACGGGGCGCTGTTTGACCTGGGCGTCTCGTCCCTGCAGCTTGACGAACGGGACCGTGGTTTCGCCTACTCCTACGACGCGCCGCTGGACATGCGGATGGATACCACCCGCGGACAGACCGCGGCCGACGTCGTCAACACTTACAGCGAAGCGGAGCTCGTACGCATCATCCGCAAGTGGGGTGAAGAGAAGTTTGCCGGACGTATCGCCTCGGCAATTGCTGCCACACGGGCGGTCAAGCCGTTTACCACCACCGGCGAACTGGTTGAGGCCATCCGGGGTGTGGTGCCGGCCGGTGCTGCACGCACGGGGGGCCACCCGGCCAAACGGACCTTCCAGGCGCTGCGCATCGAAGTCAACGAGGAACTGGACGTGCTTGAACGCGCCATTCCTGCCGCGCTTTCCGTACTGAACCTTGGCGGACGTGTGGTGGTGATGTCCTACCACTCCCTCGAGGACAAGATCGTCAAGGGAGTATTTGCGGCAGGGGCACGCTCCTCGGCGCCCAAGGGCTTCCCCGTTGAACTTGAACAGCACAAAGCCCAGCTCAAGCGGCTGACCAAGGGCACCGAAGTGCCTACGGAGGAGGAGATCGCGGAGAATCCCCGTGCAGCCTCCGCCAAGCTGCGGGCAGTAGAACGTATTCGCGAATCCATGGACGGGGCCTGGGAAAAATGAGTGAACGTCGGCCAACGGCCCGATACCGTACTTCTGCCGCGAATGCCGTAGTAGGCAATACGGCACGTGCCCTTGACTGGGACGCAGCCCCGGCGTCTGAGCCGGCTGCGCCCAGACGCCGCACACCGCTCTCCCTGGTTCCCGCTGCTGCCGGGAGGAAACGGGCTCCGTTTGCCGTTTTCTGCTTCGCCGCGCTGGTGCTTGGCCTCGCCTCCGTGCTGCTGCTCAACATCTCCGTATCCAGCGGCCAGTACGAACTGGTGGAGCTGCAAAGCCAGAAAACCGAACTTACCCAGCGCAACGAGGCGCTGACGCAGGAAATCGAGAACCATCAGGCACCCCAGGTCCTGGCGGCAGCGGCCGGGGAACTCGGTATGGTCTCCTCGCCGTCCTTCGGCACCATTGATCTGCAGACGCTCACCGTCACCGGAACCCCCGAACCGGCCAAGGACGGCGATCCGGCACCCGCGCAGATCGGCGCGCCCAGCGTCCTGACCCAGCCGATCACCCCGGCGCCTTCCGTGAATCCGGAACCGGCGCCGGATACTGTGAGGGCAGCCGAGGCAAAGGAAGAGGCAGCCGCGCAGGAGGCCGCTGCCGCCGCAGCGGCAGCGGAGGACGGGCCGGAACCGGCACCCGAGACCGTTGTGGAAGCGGACCTGAACGGCGGAACCATTCCTGCTCCGGTCCAGAGAAGCGGAAACTGAAACAGGCCGGCAGGCATCAACTTTAGGTATTAACGAGGACACGTTGTGGCACAGACATCCGGCCCGAACAACCACAGGGTGGCCCTCGTTGCCAAGCGGCTGCGGATAGGACTGGTCGCGGCCCTCGTTCTCCTGACCGTCCTGGGGCTCCGGCTTTTCCATGTCCAGGCCCTGGATCCGGCCGGCATGGCCGAAGACGCCGTCGCCAACCGGCTCACCACCGTTAGTGTCCCGGCCCTCCGCGGAAGCATCCTCGACGCCAACGGCAACTATCTGGCCCGCAGTGTGGAACGCTTCGACATTGTGGTGGATCAGCGGCTGTCACAGCCCTACGCCGAGGACGAGGTTTTCCAGCGCCGGGACTCCGAAGGCGTGCTGCAGGACATTACCTTTGACCAGGGTTTCGAGGAGCTCGCGGCGATCCTGGGCCAGGACACTGGGACCCTGCGTTCCTCGGTACTGGGGGAGAAGGGATTCAACTTCGTTGCCAAGACCGTCACCCCGGAAATCAAGGAGAAGGTCCTGGCAGTCAAATTCCCCGGCATCTACGCGGACCGGACCACGCTGCGCACCTATCCCTCCGGTGCGGTTGCCGGGTCCATCGTGGGTTTCCTGGGCACTGAAGGCGCCCAGGAAGGCCTTGAACTGACGCAGGATGAGATCCTCGCGGGTAAAGCCGGCAGCAAAACCTATGAAATCGGCGGGGACGGCATCCGGATTCCGTACGCCACCAACGAGGATGAGCCCGTGCAGGACGGGCAGTCCATCAAGCTCAGCATTGACCAGGACCTGCAGTGGTTCTCACAGCAGACCATCTCCGCCCAGGTGGAGGAATACAACGCCGAGTGGGGCAACATCGTTGTGATGGAGGCGGAAACGGGCAGGGTGGTTGCCCTCGCCGAGTCCACCACCGTGGACCCCAACAACCCGGGTGCCACGCCCGCCGAGTCCCGCAAGGCGCGGACCGTGACGGATTCCTTCGAACCGGGATCCACCACCAAGGTCATTACCATGGCTGCCGCAATCGAAGAGGGCCTGATCACCCCGGAATCACAGTTCGCCATCGGCCCGAACTACACCGTGGACGGTCAGACATTCAAAGACGCCGCACCGCACGGCGACCTCCGGATGACGGCCTCAGGGGTGCTGGCGAAGTCCCTGAACACCGGAACCGTGATGATCGGGCAGCAGCTCACGCCGCGCGAACGCTACGACTGGCTGCGGAAGTTCGGCATCGGCCAGCCCCTGAACGTGGGGCTGAACGGGGAAACCTCGGGCATACTCTCCGATCCCGACGAATGGGACACCCGGCAGCAGTACACAGTGCTCTTCGGCCAGGGGCTGACACAGACAGCCCTGCACACTGCCAGTGTCTACCAGACCATTGCCAACGACGGCGTGCGGATTCCGCCCAGCATCATCGACTCCGTGATCGATGAGGATGGTACCGAGAAGCCGGTTGAAAAACCTGAGGCAACCCGCGTTGTGTCCAAGGAGACAGCCGGGGAGGTCCGGCGCATGCTGGAGACCGTCACGGTGGACGGTTCCGGCGCCACGGGCGCCCTGGAGCAGTACAGGGTGGGGTCCAAAACGGGTACTGCCGAGGCTCCCGGTCCCAACGGCGGCTACAGCGGCTCCACGCTCTCCTATGCTGGTATTGCGCCTTTGGAGGATCCCAAGTACGTGGTTGTGGTGACCCTTCAGCGGCCGCAGGGCGACCTTTACTACATTATTCCGGGGCAGTCCTTCCAGAAGGTCATGGAGCAGGCGCTCGTCAGCAGCAACGTACCGCCCTCCACGGGAAAGCCGGAGACCTACCCCATTGAGTACTAAATCGGAGAGCAACGAAGTGCCAACAAGTGAAAACCAGCTGGCTGGATCAGGGCTGCGTCCTGCAGCGGTCCAGCCCGTCACCGTGCGTGCCGCCGTAGACCGCCTGCCGGCGGCTCTTCGTGACGTCGCGGCAGCCCCCGGCACCGGGGACGGGGCCTGGGCCACCGAGCTGACGGGACTGACCATCAATTCCCGCGAGGTGCGCCCCGGGGACCTCTACGTGGGAGTGGCAGGTGCACGCCATCACGGTGCCCGCTTCGCGCAGGCAGCGGAAGCAGCCGGAGCAGCTGCGGTGCTGACCGATGCTGCCGGGCTCGCCGAAATGGGCAGCCCCGGCATCCCGGTCTTCGTGGCAGGGGATGTCCGACGGCTGGTTGGCCCGCTTGCCGCCGCCGTCTTTGACAGCGTTCCCGCCCAAGGCCGCCGCCCCGCCCTGTTCGGCATCACCGGCACGAACGGCAAAACCACCACGTCCTACTTCCTGAACTCGCTCCTGCAGGCCCTCGGGCGCACCACCGGCCTTATCGGCACCATCGAGATCCAGGCCGGCGCCGAATCCATTCCCAGCGTCCTGACCACCCCGGAATCCCCGCAGGTGCACGGGCTGCTTGCCCTGATGCGCGAACGCGGACTCGACGCCGCCACCATGGAGGTTTCATCCCACGCGATTGCCTACCGCCGGGTGGACGGTGTGCGCTTCGATGTCGCCGGGTTTACCAACCTGACCCAGGACCATTTGGACCTGCACGGGTCGATGGAGGAGTACTTCGCTGCCAAAGCCGCACTGTTCCAGCCGGACCGCTCGCGGCAGGCCGTCATCACCGTGGATGACGAATGGGGTGCGCGGATGGCAGCCTCGGCAGGTGTTCCCGTGCTGACCCTGGCCACCGACGGCGCCGATCACGGCGCGGACTGGAACGTCACCGATGTGGAACCGCGCGGCCTCGGCCACTCCTTCGTGCTGCGCGGACCGGCGGGGGAGAAGCTGCGCGTCTCCACCGCCCTGCCCGGCGGATTCAACGTTTCGAACGCCGCGCTGGCGACCGTTATGGTGCGGGCAGCAGGGGTCCCGGCCGCGGACCTGCAGGAGGCCCTGGCAGCGCATGATCCGTTCACCGTTGAGGTCCCGGGCCGGATGCAGCTGATCGGTGAGGCTCCGGCTGCCATTGTCGACTTCGCGCACAACCCGGATGCGCTGACCCGCACCCTGGCGTCCGTCCGCCGTCCGGACGCTGACGCCCGGGTCATTGTGGTGTTTGGTGCCACAGGTGAGCGGGACCAGACCAAACGCCCGCTGATGGGTGCCATCGCAGCGCGGCTCGCCGACGTCGTTATAGTCACCGACGATGACCCGCACGGAGAAGACGCGGGAGCCATCCGGGCAGATGTGCGCCGCGGGGCGGACGCTGCCGCGACGGACGAGGGGCTCGACTGCGTGATTGAAGAGGTGGCCCCCCGGGCAGCGGCCATCGACCGCGCCGTTGAACTCGCCCGGCCGCAGGACACCGTGCTTGTTGCCGGCCGCGGACACGAGGTGTGGCAGGAGGTCATGGGCGAGAACCTGGCCCTCGATGACCGGGTGGAACTGCGCCATGCTTTGACAAGATACGGATTCAGTGCCCTGACAAGCGACGGGGTAGAGTCCTAAATCGTTATGATTGAACTTAATGCAGCCGAAATAGCGGCTATTACAGGCGGCGAGCTCATTGGGCCCGCTGCGCAGGGCACCGGTTTTGCCGTGACTTCCGCCACAACGGATTCGCGTGAAGCCACGCAGGGTTCGCTTTTCATAGCCAAGCCCGGAGAGAATTCCGACGGCCACCTCTTTGTGGGGGCAGCCTTCGACCAGGGAGCGCAGCTCGCCCTGGTGGAACGGCCGGTTACGGACGACGCCGGCAACCTCTTCCCGGCAGTCATGGTGCCTGACGTTGTCCTCGCCATGGGCGCCATGGCAGCGGAGATCATCCGCCGCCTGCGTGAAAACGGCGAGTTGACCGTCATCGGCATCACCGGATCGGCAGGCAAGACCACCACGAAGGACCTGCTGGCCGGCGTACTGGCCTCCGCAGGCCCCACGGTGGCCCCCGTGGGTTCCTACAACGGTGAAGTGGGACTGCCGCTGACCGTCTTCACCGCCGATTACGACACCCGGTATCTCGTGATGGAAATGGGTGCCACCGGCATCGGGCACATTCGCTACCTGGCGGACATCGTCAAGCCCGACATCGGGGTTGTGCTGTTCGTGGGCTCGGCACACGCCGGCGAGTTTGGCGGCGTGGAGAACATCGCCGTCGCCAAGGGTGAACTGGTCGAGGCCCTGCCCGCCACCGGCACCGCCATCCTCAACGCCGACGACGTCCGGGTGGCAGCCATGGCCTCCCGCACCCAGGCGCCGGTGCTGTACTTCACCTCATCGCCGGAGGAAGCGCACGGCACCAAGAACGCCGTCCGTGCGGTGGACACCGGCACCGACGCCGAGGGACGGCCGGTTTTCACCCTGCTCCTGCCCGACGGCGGCCGGTACGGCATCCGCTCGGGCCTGATCGGCGCACACCACACGGCCAACCTGCTGGCTGCGGCGGCTGCCGCCTATGCCGCGGGCATCCCCGGAGAGCAGATTGCCGCCGGGCTCAACGGGCGTGCCGCTGCCAGCCGCTGGCGGATGGAACGCACCGACCGGGCCGACGGCGTCACCGTCATTAATGACGCCTACAACGCCAACCCCGAATCCATGCGCGCAGCCCTGCGCACCCTGGCCGAACTCGGACGGGAACGCCGTACCTGGGCGGTGCTGGGCGAAATGCTGGAGCTGGGTGACGATTCCGTCACCGAGCACGATGCCATCGGGCGGTATGCCGTTCGGCTGAACATCTCCAAACTCATTGTTGTTGGCACCGGCGCCCGTGCCATGCACACCGGCGCCGTGATGGAGGGTTCCTGGGGGGATGAGTCCACCTTTGTGGAAACGGCCGAAGACGCTGAACGCATCCTCGAGGAATCCCTGGCCCCCGGCGATATTGTCCTGTTCAAATCCTCCAACGGGGCCGCACTGCGCTTCCTCGGCGATCGGATAGCCTTGACCTCTGCACCACTGACTTCCACCGATTCGGCTGTCCCGCCGGTCCGTACCGACGGGACCGGAGGCGACACGAAGTGATTTCCCTGCTTGTCGGGTCATCGCTGGCCCTGGTCTTCGCCTTTGCCGGCACACCCCTTTTCATCCGGTTCCTGGTGCGCAAGGGATACGGCCAGTTCGTTCGCGATGACGGCCCCACCTCGCACCACACCAAACGCGGCACCCCCACCATGGGCGGCGCCGTCATTGTGGCCTCGGTGGTGGCTGCGTATTTCATTACCCACCTGATCAGCGGCATGCTCGGCTTCGGCTCGTACAGCCCGACGGCGTCCGGCCTGCTGGTCCTGCTGCTTACGGTGGGCATGGGCATGGTCGGTTTTATTGACGACTACACCAAGATTTCCAAGCAGCGAAGCCTCGGCCTCAACGCCACCGCGAAGATCATCCTGCAGGCCGCCGTCGGCATAGCCTTCGCCGTTCTCGCCCTGCAGTTCCCCAACGAACAGGGCCGCACCCCGGCGTCCACGGCCATCTCCTTTGTCCGCGATACGGGTGTTGACCTGGCCTTTGCCGGCACCATTATTGGTGCGATCCTGTTCGTCCTCTGGTCACTGCTCATCACCACGGGCACCACCAACGGCGTGAACCTGGCCGACGGCCTGGACGGCCTCGCCGCCGGTGCCTCGGTGCTGGTGTTCGGGGCATACTTCCTGATCGGCATCTGGCAGTACAACCAAAGCTGCGGTTCCCCGACGGCCGGTGCCGTCTGTTACGAGGTCCGCGACCCCATGGACCTTGCCCTGCTCGCAGGTGCCATGGCCGGAGCCCTGATCGGCTTCCTGTGGTGGAATACCGCTCCGGCGAAGATCTTCATGGGGGACACCGGCTCGCTGGCCATCGGCGGTGCTATTGCCGCTTTCGCCATCCTGTCCCGGACGGAACTGCTGCTGGTGATCCTGGCGGGCCTGTTCGTGATCATCACCCTTTCGGTCATCATCCAGGTGGGGTACTTCAAGATCAGCGGCGGCAAGCGCGTGTTCAAGATGGCTCCGCTGCAGCACCACTTTGAACTCAAAGGCTGGGCTGAAGTGACCGTGGTGGTCCGGTTCTGGATCATTGCCGGCCTGTGCGTCGCGGTGGCCCTGGGCATCTTCTACGCAGAATGGGTGGTAGGACATTGAGCGCGCCCCTTTCCGAACTGACAACCTGGGATGCCGACTGGAGCGGACTGCGCGTAGTGGTCACAGGCATCGGCCTCTCCGGTTTTTCCGCAGCGGACACCCTCATTGAGCTTGGCGCCCGCGTCGTCGTGGTGGACGCGCGCGACACGGAGGAGAACCGTGCCAAGGCGGTCACCCTGCGCATTGTGGGAGCGGTTGACGTGCTGCTCGGCGCGGACGCCGTTGCCGGCCTGCCACAGGTCGAAGGCGAAGCAGCCGAGCTCGTGGTCACCTCACCGGGCTTCCGGCCAACGCACCCTGTGCTGCTGGCAGCCGAAGCCGCGGATATCCCCGTCTGGGGCGACGTCGAGCTGGCCTGGCGGGTGCGTATCCGTGAAGGCCGCAAGACTGCCCAGTGGCTGGCCATTACCGGAACCAACGGCAAGACCACCACCGTCTCCATGACCGAGAGCATGCTCCGCGATGCGGGGCTGCGCGCCATCGCCGCCGGCAACGTGGGTACCCCCATCCTGGATGCCATCCGGGATCCGGAAGGCTACGACGCCATCGCAGTGGAGCTCTCCAGCTTCCAGCTGCACTGGACGCATTCCATCTCACCGCTGGCCAGCGTGTGCCTGAACCTGGCCGAAGACCACGTGGACTGGCATGGCTCCTACGCTGCCTACCGGGACGCGAAGGCAAAAATCTACGAAAATACGCAGATTGCCTGCATCTACAACGCCGAGCAGCACGAGACCGAGTCCATGGTCGAAGAGGCGGACGTTGTGGAGGGCTGCCGGGCCGTCGGATTCACCACGGGCGTGCCGGCCGTGAGCATGGTCGGTGTGGTTGAAGGACTGCTGGTGGACCGTGCGTTCATTGAGCAGCGCAAGGACTCCGCAGCCGAGCTCGCGTCCATGGCTGACCTGGGTGAGTACGCGCCGCGGCACATGGTGGCCAACGCCCTGGCCGCCGCCGCACTGGTACGGGCCTATGGCGTTGAGCCTGTAGCCGTCCGCGACGGACTGCGCGCCTACTCGCCCGGCGACCACCGGATCCAGCCGGTGGCCCGGTTGGAAGACATCCTGTGGGTCAATGACTCCAAGGCCACCAACCCGCATGCTGCCGCTGCCTCACTGGCCGCCTTCAGCAGTGTGGTGTGGATTGCCGGCGGACTGTCCAAGGGCGTCGGATATGACGATCTGGTGTCCGCCCACCGGGGCCGCCTCAAGGCAGTGGTCCTGATCGGTGTGCAGACCGAGGACCTGCGGGCATCACTGGCAAGACACGCCCCCGATGTCCCGGTGATAGAGGCACTCCCGGCGCAGACTGGTGAGCAGGAAGAACCCGTGACCAGCGCCGAGGAAGTCATGGCCCGTGCCGTGGCGGCAGCCGCCGCCGTGGCGGAAGCCGGGGACACGGTCCTGATGGCGCCGGCAGCGGCGTCCATGGACCAGTTCACCTCCTACGCCCACCGCGGCGAGGCTTTTATCGAAGCCGTGGAAGGGCACGTGGGCGAACGGCAGGCGCAGGAACCGGAAGAGGGACCGGAACAGGCACAGGAACCGGGACAGGCACAGACCCCGAAGGAGCCCTAGAGTGGTCACCACGCCCACCGGCAGCAAACGCAAACCGGCACTGCGCCGGAGCCCTGCGGACATCGCCGGAACAGGCAAGGGCGCGGTGACCGGACCCGACACAGCGGGCAACGGACGGTCGCCCGGCAAGGACAGTACCTCCGGCACCGGTACCAAACGCGTGCCCCGGAGGGAGCGTTTCCTGGTCTTCCTGGAAGGCAGCGGCCGAAGCGCCACCGGTTCCAGCTACTACACCATCCTCGGTGCCACCCTGGCCCTGACGGCCATCGGCCTGATGATGGTGCTCTCGGCGTCGTCGGTGGAATCCATCGCCGCTGCCGCGGGAAGCGACGCCGGTGCCGCAACCACCTTTGACCTGTTCCTGAAGCAGTCCATGTTCGCTGCCGCCGGCGTCGTGGCGATGCTGGGCCTGTCGCGGCTCGGGCCGCGGCAATACCGCTGGTTCGCCTGGCCGCTGTATTTCGTGGGCGTTATCCTTCTGGGCCTCGTGCTGGTCATCGGCAAGGAAGTCAACGGCAACAAAAACTGGATCGAGATCGGACCGGTTACCGGCCAGCCCTCGGAAGCAGTCAAGCTGGCGATGGCCATCTGGTTCGCCGCGGTGCTCTCCCGCAAGGGAGCGCTGGTCACGGAATGGAAGCACGCCCTGATTCCGGTTGTGCCCGGCGGCGGCCTCCTGATCATCCTGGTCATGGCGGGAAGCGACCTTGGCACCGTGATCATCATGGGAATGATCATGCTGGCGGCGTTGTTTTTCGCCGGATCACCCATGCGTTTCCTGGGCGCCCTTTTCGCTGTGGCGTCTGCAGGTGCCCTGCTGATGTCGGTGGTCAGCAGCAACCGTTCCAACCGCATCAGCGCCTGGCTGAAACTCGACTGCAGCACCGGTCTCTGCGACCAGTCCAACGCCGGCATGTATGCCTTGGCCTCCGGCGGCTGGCTGGGCGTGGGAATAGGCCAGAGCCGGCAGAAATGGAACTGGATACCGGAAGCGCATAACGACTTTATCTTCGCGATCATCGGCGAGGAGTTCGGCCTGGTGGGCACCCTGGTGGTGGTCAGCCTGTTCGCGGTGCTCGCCGTGGCTACAGTGCGCGTCACCATGCGCCATACCGACCCGTTCATCCGCATTGTCTGCGGCAGCATCCTGGTATGGATTGTGGGCCAGGCATTCGTGAACATTGCCATGGTCACGGGCCTGCTGCCCGTCATCGGCGTCCCCCTGCCCTTTATTTCCTACGGCGGCTCCTCGCTGACCTTCACCCTCGCCGCTGTCGGCGTCCTGCTTTCCTTTGCCCGAAAAATCCCCGAAAGTGAACCAACAGCTCCATGACGCAGCATCCCTTGTCCGTAGTCCTGGCCGGAGGCGGCACAGCCGGGCACATCAGCCCGTTGCTGGCCATTGCCGATGCCCTCAGGGCAGAACGTCCAGACACCCGCATCACCGTGGTGGGAACGGCATCCGGCATGGAAACCCGACTGGTACCGGCGGCCGGCTACGAGCTGGCGACCATCGACCGTGTCCCCATGCCGCGCCGTCCCAGCGGTGACCTGGTCAAGCTTCCGGTACGGCTGGTCCGCGCGGTCCAGCAGGCCGGCGCCATCCTGGACCAGTCCGCGGCCGACGTCGTTGTGGGTGTGGGCGGGTATGTCTCCACCCCCGTGTACCTTGCGGCCCGCCGGCGTTCGATCCCTGTGATCGTTCATGAAGCCAATGCGCGCCCGGGCCTCGCCAACCGGGTGGGCGCCCGGTTCGCAGCCGTCACCGGCGTGGCCTTCGCACAGACCCAGCTGCCCGGCGCCGTCCACGTAGGGATGCCGATGCGCCGGGAAATCTCCGGGCTGGACCGAAGTGCGGCCCGGGCCGCAGCCCGGCAGGCACTTGGCCTGGCCGCGGAGACGCCCACCCTGGTGGTGACCGGCGGCTCCTCCGGCGCAGCCAGCATCAACCGGGCCGTGGAGGCCGCTCTTCCGGCACTGGCGGCAGCCGGCATCCAGACGCTGCACATCACCGGCCGGGGCAAATCCCTGACCGACTCCGCGGGGCAGCGGCTTGCCGCACCCGGCTACACCCAGGTGGAATACGTGGACGGCATGGAAACCGCCTACGCCGGCGCGGACCTGCTGCTGGCCCGCGCCGGAGCCGGTACGGTCTGCGAAATCAGTGCCGTGGGTCTGCCGGCCGTACTGGTTCCGCTGCCGCACGGCAACGGCGAACAGGCCCTGAACGCCGAATCCCTGGTAGCCGCCGGGGGAGCGCTCACTGTTGCGGATTCACTCTTCACAGCCGACTGGATTTCCGGCAGGCTGATACCTTTGCTGGCTGACCCTGCGGCGCTGGACGCAATGTCCAAAGCCTCCGCCTCCCTCGGTATCCGTGACGCGGACCGCCGCATGGCTGCCTTCATCCTCGAAACGAGCGGCAGGTCCAAGGCATGATCAGCAGACTGAATCCGTCCGAACTGGGCCGGGTGCACTTCATCGGACTGGGCGGCGCCGGCATGTCCGCCGTGGCCCGGGTACTGCTTGCGCAGGGAATTCCCGTGTCCGGTTCCGACGCGAAGGATTCCCCCGGGCTGCGTGCCCTCGGCGCCCTTGGCGCCAGGACCTTCGTGGGCCACGACGCCGCGCATGTGGCCGAGGCCGATACCGTGGTGGTTTCCACCGCCATCCGTGAGCAGAACCCTGAGCTGGCCGAGGCCCGGCGCCTCGGGCTGCGGGTCATCCACCGCTCCGTGGCGCTTTCGGCCGCCATGGGCGATAAGGACCTGGTTGCGGTGGCCGGCACACACGGCAAAACCACCACTACCGCCATGGTCACCGTGATGCTGCGCGAAGCCGGCCTGGACCCGTCCTTTGCCATCGGCGGAGACGTCGCCGCCCTTGGCGTTAATGCCGCCTCCGGATCCGGTCCCGTGTTCGTGGCCGAAGCCGATGAGTCCGACGGTTCCTTCCTCAACTACACGCCGCAGATCATCGTGGTGACGAACGTTGAGGCGGACCACCTGGACCACTACGGAACCGAGGACGCCGTTTTTGCGGCGTTCGATGCGTTTACCTCCCTCCTGCCCTCCGACGGCCTGCTCGTCGCCTGTGCCGACGACGCCGGGGCAGCCGCCCTCCTCCGGCGCAACGAAGGGGTGCGGGCTGCGACCTACGGGTACGCGGAGAACGCGGATATCCGAATTTCGGACACCAGTCCGCAGGGATCCGGCTCCTCCAGCACCCTGACTTACACTGCGGACGGCCAGGCCTCCCAGGTCCGGCTTGATCTTCAGGTGCCGGGGGCCCACAACATCCTCAACGCTGCGGCAGCCTTTGCCGTGGCCCTGGAACTCGGGGTTGACCCGAACGTTGCCGCGGCGGGCCTGGGCACGTTTTCCGGTGCCGCGCGGCGCTTCGAGTCCCGCGGAGCGTCCAGGGGAGTGCGGGTCTACGATGACTACGCCCATCACCCGACGGAAGTGAATGCCGCCCTGAAGGCAGCCCGAACCGTCGCGGACGGGCACCGCGTCCACGTGCTCTTCCAGCCGCACCTGTTCAGCCGCACACGGAACTTTGCCGCCGAATTCGCGCAGGCACTGGATCTGGCGGACACTGCCACCGTGCTGGACATTTATCCTGCCCGCGAGGACCCGATTGAAGGGGTCACCAGCGAGCTGATCACCTCCCGGCTCAGTGTCCCGGGCGGGTACGTGGAGGATCCACAAGCCGCCGTGGAACGGGTGGCCGACGGCGCCCGGGACGGCGACGTCATCCTCACCGTGGGTGCAGGGGACGTCACCCGCCTCGGCGCCGATCTGGTGGCCCGCCTGGCCGCCCGCAACGGCGGGGATGCCGCGGACGCCACGGCAGGGAAAACCCCTGATGGCCGGTAGGAAGCGCCGCACGAAGGACGAGGAAACCATTACGGCCACCAAGGCGCTGCCCGGCGCCGGGGACGGGGCGGACCCGTCGGGTCCGGCCGCCCGCGGACCGTCCGCGCGGACACCGGCGTCTGCCGGTACACGGGCGGGATCAGCCGGCATGAAGTCGGGCGGGCGTACGCTCGCGGCCAAGGCCTCCGCCGCCAGGTCCGCCAAAACCTCACGTCCGGAAGCAGCAGGCAGAGCTGCCGGCCAGCGTGAACCCGCTGCTGCACGCACGGCTGCCGGGACCACCTCCGGGACCACTTCGGGGAACCCTGCCGGAAAGGCTTCAGGGAACCCGGCCGGGAACCGGGCAACGGGTTCCGCTCCGGACCCGGCCCGTACCCGGGGCCGGACTCCAACCCCGGAAGCGGGCCGGAAGCCGCCCGCAACCGTCCTGACCTTCCCGGAGCCGCCCCGGCGCAAACGCAGGCGTAATGCCTGGATTGCCGCCGTGTCCGCCCTGCTGCTGACCGGACTGTTCTTCGCGTTCCTGTTTTTCTCCCCTGCCCTGGCACTGAAAACCGTGGTGGTGGAGGGAACCCAGCTGCTGCCGCGCGAACAGGCAGAAGCAGCGCTGGAGCCGCTCAAAGGCCGGACCCTGCCCTCCATCTCGGATGCAGACGTGGAGAGCCTGCTGGCGGACCGGCCGGAAATCGAATCGCTGAAGGTGGCCGCGCAGCCGCCCTCCACGCTGCTGGTCACAGTCACCGAGCGGATGCCCGTTGCCGTCCTGCAGGACGGCGCCCAGCACGTTCTCATTGATGAAGAGGGCCGCCGGCTGGCGGTTGCCGCTGACCGGGCCGCCGTCCCCCTGCCCCTGATTGCGGGCGGAACCGAGGCGGTCAACGCAGAGGTATTCCCCAGCATCACCTCGGTGCTGGCGGCACTGCCGGCGGAGGTCCTGGGCCGGTTGGAGAGTGCCTCGGCGCAAACCGTGGATTCCGTTGAACTGAAACTCAACAGCGGGCAAACGGTATTCTGGGGGAGCGCCGACGCCAGCGCGGCCAAAGCCCGGGTGCTGGAAGCGCTGTTGAAAATGGCGCCCACCGATCCGCCGGTTGAGGTCTATGACGTCAGCGCGCCGGACAGGCCGGTGACCAGGT
Source organism: Arthrobacter sp. Y3225209 (assembly GCF_059090685.1). NCBI lineage: Bacteria > Bacillati > Actinomycetota > Actinomycetes > Micrococcales > Micrococcaceae > Arthrobacter > Arthrobacter sp. Y3225209. The sequence goes on along the minus strand of NZ_JBNHFW010000014.1, from coordinate 18,202 downwards.
GAGCGCTACGCGGGAGTGGCGAAAGTTTCCTCCGACACGCGGGCCCGGTAATTGCACATGCACCGCCGGCCCCATAGCGTCTCAAGTACAGGGTTACTTGACATAACTCTAACCTTCAAGTTGAAGGTAAGAGTTTGTCGGTTCAAGGTTTTCGGCCGGACGGACCGCGCGAAACCCACAGGCATTGTGCCGGTGGAGGAGCGCGGCTGTTGGCGGCCGGGGCCGGCTCCGGCCGGCCCGAAGAGACACGCAGCTGCAGCACCCAGGCAGCCGCAGAAAAACATAAGTTGCAGAGATTCGAACAAGGGACACAGGACGTGGCAGCACCGCAGAATTACTTGGCCGTCATCAAGGTCGTCGGCATCGGCGGCGGTGGCGTGAACGCCGTAAACCGAATGATTGATGTTGGCCTCCGCGGCGTGGAGTTCATCGCCATCAATACCGATGCGCAGGCTCTGCTGATGAGTGACGCCGACGTCAAGCTCGACGTCGGACGCGAACTCACCCGCGGTCTGGGCGCCGGTGCGGATCCCGAAGTCGGCCGGAAGGCTGCCGAGGATCATGCAGAGGAAATCGAAGAGGTCCTGCGCGGCGCGGACATGGTCTTCGTTACCGCCGGCGAAGGTGGCGGCACCGGCACCGGCGGCGCTCCCGTCGTCGCCCGTATTGCCCGTTCGCTCGGTGCGCTGACCATCGGCGTCGTCACCCGGCCGTTCACGTTCGAAGGACGCCGGCGCTCCAACCAGGCCGAATCGGGCATCGACACCCTGCGCGATGAGGTCGATACCCTCATCGTCATCCCGAACGACCGCCTGCTCTCCATCAGCGACCGCAACGTGTCCATGCTGGACGCATTCCGCTCCGCCGACCAGGTGCTGCTGTCCGGTGTCCAGGGCATCACCGACCTGATCACCACCCCGGGCCTGATCAACCTCGACTTCGCGGACGTCAAGTCCGTGATGCAGGGTGCCGGTTCGGCCCTTATGGGCATCGGCTCCGCACGCGGTGAGGACCGCGCGGTCAAGGCAGCCGAGCTGGCCATAGCGTCACCGCTGCTCGAAGCCTCCATCGACGGCGCCCACGGCGTGCTGCTCTCCATCCAGGGTGGCTCCGACCTTGGCCTGTTCGAAATCAACGAAGCAGCCCGCCTGGTCCAGGAAGTGGCCCACCCCGAAGCCAACATCATCTTCGGTGCCGTCATTGACGACGCCCTGGGTGACGAAGCACGCGTTACGGTTATCGCAGCCGGCTTCGATCAGGTGGACGTGACTTCCCAGCCCGCTTCGCATAAGCCCGCAGAGCCGGCCACCCCGCCGTCTGCGGCACCTGCCGGCGGAAGCTTCGCAGCTGCCGCTCCGGCATCCGCCGGGCTCTCCGCCTGGTCGCAGCGGTCGCACCAGCACAGTGATGTCCCCGCCGACGCCGGCTTCGACATCGACCTGCCCGCCGTAGTGGAATCGGATCTGTCCACGGGCCGCCCGGATGATCTGGATGTTCCGGACTTCCTGAAGTAGTCGAACTGAGCACTGCAGCGGGGTTGCCCCGGATGTTCTGGTGGCACCGGCAGGTTGAAGAAAACCTGTGGGTGGGATTCACCGACGCTTCCGCGGGCAACCTCGCTTTGCATGTGGGGGATGACCCGGAGGCCGTCCTGCGGCGCCGGGCGGATCTCGAAGCAGCAATGGGTGTGGCGCCGGCGAGCCTGCGGTTTATGAACCAGGTGCATTCCGCCACAGTCCTCCACGCGCAGGAGGCAGGCGAAGCCGCGCCGACCGCCGACGGGCTGATCAGCACGGACGGCCTGGCACCCCTGGCGGTTATGGTTGCCGACTGCGTCCCCGTCCTGCTGGCAGGGCGGACGACGGCGGGCACGGCCGTAACCGCAGCTGTCCACGCCGGGCGCCGCGGCCTGCTCGACGGTATCCTGCCGGAGTCCGTGGAGCGCATGCGCGCCGCCGGTGCCGGGAGCATCCGCGCCTGGATCGGCCCGTGCATCTGCGGATCCTGCTACGAAGTCCCCGCAGCCATGCGGGCAGACGCGGCGGCAGTGCTGCCCGCAGCCGCCGCGAGCACCCGTGAGGGCACCCCTGCCCTGGACCTTCCTGCCGGAGCGCAGGTACAGCTGGAGGATCTGGGCGTAGACGTGGAACGCATCGAGGGGTGTACCCGGGAGAACGCCGAGCTGTACTCCCACCGGCGGGACCCGGGCACCGGACGTATTGCCGGCGTGATCTGGCGCCGGCCCTAAAACCCTCCGGCGCACGGTGCCGGGACAGGCCGGCCGGCGGAGCGAGAATGGAAAGACCATGACAATGACCCCTGAGCAGTCCTCCCGCGCCCGGGAGCTGGCACACCGGCTCCGGAGCGTACGCAACCGGATTGCCGCGGCCACCGCGCCGGACGGGCAGAATGAGCCGCACCTGATTGTGGTCACCAAGTACTTCCCCGCCTCCGACGTCCGGATCCTGAGAGATCTGGGAGTCCGGGATGTCGGCGAGAACAAGGACCAGGAAGCAGCAGCCAAGGCGGCGGAACTGGCGGATCCGGAGCTGAACTGGCACTTCATTGGCCAGCTGCAGTCCAACAAGGCCAAGTCTGTGGTGCGCTACGCCGCCTCGGTTCATTCGGTGGACCGGCTGTCCCTGGTCTCCGCGCTGGGCAAGGCGATGGGCGCCGAGCAGCGCCGCCGGGCGGACGGCGGAGTGCCGCAGCGCCCCGACCTCTCCTGCTTCATCCAGGTGGACCTGCGCCCCGGCCCGGCACGGGAAGCGGATCCGGGACGCGGGGGAGCGGCCCCGGAGGACGTTGCCGGCCTGGCGGATGCCGTTGCGGGCACCACGGGACTGAGGCTGGCCGGGCTGATGGCCGTGGCCCCGCTGGGGGAGGATCCGGATGCCGCCTTTGGCCGTCTGAACAGCCTGTCCCTGCAGCTGCAGCAGAATCACCCGCAGGCACGCAGCATTTCCGCGGGCATGAGCGGGGACCTCGAAGCGGCACTCGCCAACGGGGCGACACACCTGAGAATCGGCTCCGATGTTCTGGGCGCGCGCCCGCCGGTACGGTAGCGTCGAAGTACGAACACCACACAGCCGCCGTACGGCACAGCAGAAACCCCACGGGCAACTACGGCGTTGAAGGATTAGAGGAGCAACCATGGCTGGCGCAATGCGCAAGACAATGATCTACCTTGGGCTCGCCGACGGTGACGAGCACTACGAGTCGGAACAGCGAAACCTGAGGGAAGCTCCCGCCAGGGAAGAAGAGTTTGCCCCGGTCCAGGAAGCCGAGGAAGTGGCGCCGGAGCCGGCCCCCGCCCCGGTTGTCCGCAATGCAGTGGAGGAGTACCGCGCACCCGTGACACCCATCAAGCGTGCCCCCTCATCCCGTGAGGACGTTGCCGGCCTGCGGCAGATCACCACCGTCCACCCGCGCTCCTACAATGATGCCAAGATCATCGGAGAGAGCTTCCGTGACGGCATCCCCGTGATCATGAACGTCACCGACATGGGGGAAGCCGATGCCAAGCGGCTCGTCGACTTCTCTGCGGGCCTGGTCTTTGGCCTGCGCGGTAGCATCGAACGTGTGACCAACAAGGTTTTCCTGCTTTCGCCGTCGTACGTCGAGGTCCTGGGCGATGACAAGAAGGTCAGCGAATCCTCTTCCACATTCTTCAACCAGAGCTAGCCCGCTCCCGCACCGACGGGATGCCTGGGCGGCCGACCAAGAAATGAAACCCTGCGCGTGAATATCATTCTTCCCCTGGTGTACCTGGTGCTGGTCCTGTTCCAGCTCGCGCTGATCCTGCGGATCGTGTACGACGCCGTGCAAATGTTTGCGCGGCAGTGGCGTCCCAAGGGCCCCGCCCTGGTGGTGGCCACCGGTGTTTACGGTGCAACCGACCCGCCGCTGAAGCTCCTGCGCAGGGTCATTCCGCCGCTGCGGCTGGGCGGGATTTCGCTGGACCTGGCCTTCCTGGTGCTCTTTATCCTTGTCTCAATCCTGACCCAGGTGGTAGTGGGCATAGCCGTCTGACCTTGGACGATGCCCGGGGCCGGTTAGTTTTCAGCCCCCAAAAGATATACTGTGAAAATTGATACAACCCCAGATTTTGTATGTCCGTAATTCTCTACGTAGAACCGCCTGCCTGACACGCAGGCGAATCTTATAATCCAGTATGAGGTGACCAGATGGCTCTGACGCCAGAAGATGTTGTCAACAAGCGGTTCCAGCCGACCAAGTTCCGGGAAGGCTATGACCAGGACGAAGTCGATGACTTCCTCGACGAGATCGTGGTGGAGCTGCGCCGGCTGAACGCCGAAAACGAAGACCTCCGCCGCCAGCTGGCCGAGGCCGTTGCCGGCGGTTCGTCCAGCTCGGTTCCCGCGCCGGTCGCTGCAGCCTCCAAGACCGAGCAGGTCGCCGAAGAGCCCAAGCCCGAACCCAAGGTCGAAGCTCCGAAGGCTGAAGAGAAGCCGGCACCGGTCGAGACCAAGCCCGAGCCCGCCCCGGCTCCCGCCGCCGCTCCTGCCGCTGCCAACAACACCGAGACCGCCGCCGGCATCCTGGCCATGGCCCAGAAGATGCACGACGACTACGTCAGCGCCGGTGTTGAGCAGCGCGACAAGATCATCGCCGAAGCGCAGATCGAGGCCAGCGGCCTCGTCACGGACGCCCAGGAGAAGAGCCGCAAGATCCTCAGCACCCTCGAGCAGCAGAAGGCCGTGCTTGAGCGCAAGGTTGAGCAGCTGCGCGGCTTCGAGCGCGATTACCGCTCCCGCCTGAAGGCTTACATCGAAGGCCAGCTGCGTGATCTGGATGCACGCGGTTCGGTTGCTTCGGAAACCGCCGACGCATAATTCCTGCCAGTCCCGGTCCCGTGGGGATCGGTTAAACTGAAGGCAACGGCAGAACCTGACACGGGCCGGCGGCCGGGTAACCCCGGCCGCCGGCCCGTGTCGTTTCCGATGTCCCTCATCCTTAAACAACGAAAGCATCATGACAACATCCTCACCGGAGACCCCCGGCCAAACAGGACTTGGGCACAGCACCGGCCGGAAGCGTCGGGCAGGGCTGCTGATGCTGCTCCTCGCGGCTGCCGCGCTGGCGTTTGACCAGCTCACCAAGCTGTGGGTTGTGCGCACCATGACCGAAGGGCAGATCACCGATGTGGCCGCCCCGCTGCTGCGCTGGCACTTCATCCGCAATCCTGGCGCCGCGTTCTCCATCGGCACCGACTACACCTGGGTCTTTACCATCATCATGGTGCTGGTCTCCGCCTTCCTCATCTACCTGATGTTCCGGGTCCGGTCGCTGGGCTGGGCGACGGCGCTGGGCCTGGTGCTCGGCGGTGCCATGGGCAACCTGATGGACCGTCTCTTCCGCGAACCCTCGTTCGGGCAGGGCCATGTGGTGGACTTCATCGCCTTCCCCAATTTCGCGATCTTCAATATCGCCGATTCCTGCGTGGTCAGCGGTGTCATTCTCGTGTGCCTGCTGACCCTGCGCGGGATCGACCTGGATGGCACGCGCAGTGCGGACAGCGCCGGGACCCGTGCCGGAAAAACAGGTGCCGCTGCCAGGCACGGCGCCGAGGAACCCCGCAGTGGCGAACCCGGTGCTGCGGCGCCCGGCTCCGACGCGGGGGAGCGCAGCGGACGCAGGCTCAGCGAGCGGGAGGACGAGCGGTGAACGAGCTGCATGCAGTTTTTAGCGTTCCGGAAGAAGCCGATGGAAAGCGCGCGGACGCGGTGGTCGCGTCACTGCTCGAAGTATCCCGTTCAGTGGCAGCGACCTGGTGCACCGACGGCTACTTCAGCTCCGGCGGCCGGGTACTCTCCAAATCGGACAAGCTGAAGGCAGGCCAGGAAATCACCGCCGACGTGCCGGAACAGCGCGACCCGCTCGCCGTCGTCGTCGAACCCGTGGAGGACTTGAAGATCCTGGGCGATGACGAGCACTTCGTGGTGATTGACAAGCCGGTAGGCGTGGCAGCCCACCCCTCGCCGGGATGGGTCGGCCCCACAGTGGTGGGTGCCCTGGCAGCCGCCGGCTACCGGATTTCCACCTCCGGTGCGCCCGAGCGCCAGGGCATCGTCCACCGGCTCGACGTCGGCACCTCCGGCGTGATGGTGGTGGCCAAGACCGAGCACGCCTACACGCTGCTGAAACAGGCCTTCAAGGACCGCACCGTGGACAAGATGTACCACGCCGTGGTCCAGGGGCTGCCGGATCCGCTGAAGGGCACCATTGACGCACCCATCGGCCGGCACCCGGGCTACGACTGGCGCTTCGCCGTTGTCGAAGGAGGACGGCCCTCAATCACCCATTACGAGGTCCTGGAAGCCTTTGGCAAGGCGTCCCTGGTGGAGGTGCACCTGGAAACCGGACGCACGCATCAGATCCGCGTCCATTTCTCCGCACTGCGACACCCGTGTGCCGGCGACCTGACCTACGGGGCTGACGCCAAACTTGCCGCCGAGCTGGGCCTGACCCGGCAGTGGCTGCACGCCCGGAAGCTGGGCTTCACCCATCCGGGTTCCGGTGAATACGTGGAGTTTGTCAGCGAGTACCCGCAGGATCTGCAGTACGCCGTGGACGCACTGCGCAGCGGGCTGATCTAGCCGGAAGTGACATCCGGCGCAGCGGCGCGGCGGGGGTAAATCCCCCGCGCGCCGGGGCCTAGAATGTACTGGTGGCTTCAGCAACTAGTACGTCGAAATCGTTTGTCCATCTTCACAACCACACTGAATACTCGATGCTGGACGGTGCCGCGAGGCTGACCGACCTGTTCAGCCACGCCGACGAACTGGGCATGAACGCCCTGGCGACCACCGACCACGGATTCGTGTTCGGCGCCTTTGACTTCTGGAACAAGGCCCGCAGCGCAGGCATCAAACCCATTGTGGGTGTGGAGGCCTATCTCACCCCCGGCACCGCCCGGGCGGACAAAACCCGTGTGAAGTGGGGCGACGGCGGCCGCAACGACGTTTCCGGCGCCGGTGCCTACACCCACATGACCATGTGGGCCGAAAGCACCGAAGGCATGCACAACCTGTTCCGCATGTCCTCCCTCGCCTCCCTCGAGGGCTACCTCTACAAGCCCCGCATGGACCGGGACCTGCTGCAGACCTACGGCAAGGGCCTCATTGCCACCACCGGCTGCCCCTCCGGCGAAGTGCAGACCAAGCTGCGCCTGGGACTCTACAAGGAAGCCGTGCAGGCAGCCTCGGACTTCCGGGACATCTTCGGCAAGGAGAACTTCTTCTGCGAGCTGATGGACCACGGCCTGGACATTGAACGCAACGTCCAGGCGGACCTGATCAAGCTGGCGCGGGAACTGCAGCTGCCCCTGGTGGCCACCAATGACCTGCACTACACCCACGCCGAGGATGCCTCCGCCCACGCGGCCCTGCTCTGCGTCCAGTCCGGCTCGTCGCTGGCTGACCCCAAGCGCTTCAAGTTCGACGCCGACGAGTTCTACCTGAAGTCCCCGGACGAAATGCGGGCCATCTTCCGCGACCACCCGGACGCCTGCGACAACACCCTGCTCATTGCCGAGCGGTGCGACGTCGAATTCAACACCAAAGCCTCCTACATGCCCCGTTTCCCCTGCCCGCCCGGGGAAAACGAGGAATCCTGGTTCATCAAGGAAGTGGAAACCGGGCTGCACTACCGGTTCCCGAAGGGCATTCCGGACGATGTCCGCAAACAGGCCGAATACGAAATCGGCATCATCACCCAGATGGGCTTCCCGGGCTACTTCCTGGTGGTGGCCGACTTCATCAACTGGGCCAAGAACAACGGCATCCGGGTGGGCCCCGGCCGCGGCTCCGGCGCCGGTTCCATGGTGGCCTACGCCATGCGCATCACCGACCTGAACCCGCTGAACCACGGGCTGATCTTCGAACGCTTCCTGAACCCGGACCGTGTGTCCATGCCTGACTTCGACGTCGACTTCGATGATCGGCGCCGCTCCGAAGTGATCCACTACGTCACCGAGAAGTACGGCGCGGACCGCGTCTCCATGATCGTCACCTACGGCACCATCAAGGCCAAGCAGGCCCTGAAGGACTCCTCCCGCGTGATGGGCTACCCGTTCTCCGTGGGCGAGCGGCTCACCAAGGCCATGCCGCCGGACGTAATGGGCAAGGGCCTGTCCCTGCAGGACGTGCACAACAAGGAAGCCAAGCGGTACGGCGAAGCCGACGAGCTGCGCGAGCTGCTCAAGACCGATCCGGATTCCCAGCGGGTCTTTGACACCGCACTGGGCCTGGAGGGGCTGAAGCGCCAGTGGGGCGTGCACGCCGCCGGCGTCATCATGTCCTCGGACCCGCTGATCGACATTATCCCGATCATGAAGCGCGAGCAGGACGGGCAGGTAATCACCCAGTTCGATTACCCCACCTGCGAAGGCCTGGGCCTGATCAAGATGGACTTCCTCGGCCTGAGGAACCTGACGATCATTTCCGACGCCATTGAGAACATAAAGCTCAACCAGGACATTGACCTGGACCTGGAGCAGCTTGAACTCGATGACAAGGGCTCCTACGACCTGCTGGCAAGCGGCGACACCCTGGGCGTGTTCCAGCTCGACGGCGGGCCCATGCGGTCCCTGCTCAAGCTCATGCGCCCGGATAACTTCGAAGACATCTCCGCCGTCATCGCGCTGTACCGGCCCGGTCCCATGGGCGCCAACTCGCACACCAACTACGCCCTGCGCAAGACCGGCGTCCAGGAAATCACCCCGATCCATCCCGAGCTGGAAGAGCCGCTGCGGGAAATCCTGGACACCACCTACGGCCTGATTGTGTATCAGGAGCAGGTCATGGCCATCGCCCAGAAGGTCGCCGGCTTCACGCTCGGCCAGGCAGATATCCTCCGCCGCGCCATGGGCAAAAAGAAGAAGTCCGAACTGGACAAGCAGTACGCCGGCTTCCACCAGGGCATGGTGGACCGCGGCTACTCGGAGGCGGCCATCAAGGCCCTCTGGGACATCCTGCTTCCCTTCTCCGACTACGCCTTCAACAAAGCCCACTCCGCTGCCTACGGCCTGGTCTCCTACTGGACCGCCTACCTCAAGGCGCACTACCCGTCCGAGTACATGGCTGCCCTGCTCACCTCCGTCGGTGACGACAAGGACAAGCTCGCCCTGTACCTGAACGAGTGCCGCAAAATGGGCATCACGGTGCTGCCGCCGGACGTCAACGAGTCCTCGGTAAACTTCACCCCTGTGGGCAAGGACATCCGCTTCGGCATGGGCGCCATCCGCAACGTCGGCACCAACGTGGTCCAGGCCATGGTGGCCGCCCGTGAGGAGAAGGGTGCCTACACCAACTTCAAGGACTTCCTGATGAAGGTCCCGGCGGTGGTCTGCAACAAGCGCACCATCGAATCCCTCATCAAGGCCGGCGCCTTCGACTCCATGGGCCATGCCCGCCGGCCGCTGGCGATGATCCATGAAGAAGCCATCGACTCGGTGGTGGTGCTCAAGCGCAACGAGGCCGTGGGACAGTTTGACCTCTTCGCCGCAATCAGCGACCAGGAGCCGGAAGACTCGATCAGCATCGATATTCCGGACCTGCCCGAATGGGAGAAGAAGGACAAACTCTCCTTTGAACGGGACATGCTCGGGCTCTACGTTTCGGACCATCCGCTGCAGGGCCTTGAAGGCATCCTGAGCCAGCACGCGGACTCCACCATCACGAACATCGTGGGGGAGGAAGGCCCGCCCGACGGCGCCATCGTCACCATCGCCGGCATGATCACCTCGCTGCAGCGGCGCATCGCCAAGAACAGCGGCAACGCCTATGCCCGCTGCGAGATTGAGGACCTTGCCGGGTCCATGGAAGTGATGTTCTTCGGGCAGGTGTACGGCCCGATTGCGGCGGTGCTGGCCGAGGACCTGATTGTGGTGGTCCGTGGCCGGCTGCAGCGCCGCGACGACGGCGCCGTCACCCTCAACGCCCAGGAACTGACCGTTCCGGACCTCAGCGAAGGCCATTCCGGCCCCGTGGTGATTTCCATGGCGACCTATAAAGCCACCGAAACAGTGGTGTCGCAGCTGGGCGACGTGCTGCGCACGCACCCGGGCACATCGGAGGTGCAGATCCGGCTCAACGGCTCCCGCACCGTGGAAGTCATGAAGCTGGGAGTCGACATGCGCGTGAACCCCACGCCGTCGCTGTTCGGTGACCTGAAGGTGCTGCTCGGCCCGGCCTGCCTGGACAGCTAGCAGGCGCCCGACGAACAGGAGGGACGGCCCGTAGTGCGGCGACGCGCAGCGGTGCCGGGCCGGCGGGGCTGGGTAGAATAAAAGGCGTGATCTCTTCCAGCCCCGAAGCAGCCTTTGATTCATTCCGCACCATTGACCTGCGCGGGAAGCACCTGAGCCCCGCAGAGCTCAAGGGTGCCATGCCGCGCGCCGAAACCACGTTCGACGCCGCCTCTGACGCGGTTGCCGCCATCATCACCGATGTCCGCACGCGTGGATTTGCGGCCCTGACGGACCTGGCGCAGCGCTTCGACGGCGTGGAGCAGCATTCGGTGCGGGTTCCGGACGAAGCACTGGACACCGCACTGGAGCAGCTGGACCCCGCGGTCCGTTCCGCCCTGGAAACCGCGATTGACCGGACCCGGACCTTCGCCAAAGCCCAGTGCCCTGCGGATGCGGAGGTCGAAATCCGCCCCGGTGCCGTCCTCACGCACAAATGGGTTCCAGTGTCCCGGGTGGGGCTCTACGTGCCCGGCGGTCTGGCCGTCTACCCGTCTTCGGTGATCATGAACGTTGTCCCGGCGCAGGCGGCAGGCGTCCAATCCCTGGCCCTGGCATCCCCGCCGCAGAAGGAATTCGGCGGACTGCCCCACCCCACCATCCTGGCCGCCGCCAAACTCCTGGGCATCACCGAGGTCTACGCAGTGGGCGGGGCGCAGGCCATCGCCGCCTTCGCCTACGGGGTTCCCGCCGATGCGAACAACGGCGAACTTCTTCCCGTGGACGTAGTGACCGGCCCGGGCAACGTGTTTGTCGCGACCGCCAAGCGCCTGGTCAAGGGCGTGGTGGGTATTGACTCCGAAGCCGGACCCACCGAGATTATGGTCCTGGCGGATGACACAGCCAACCCCCGGCTGGTGGCAGCTGACCTCATCAGCCAGGCCGAGCACGATCCCAACGCCGGCTCGGTCCTGGTGACCGCTTCCGAGGAACTTGCCGGGAAGGTCCGGGCCGAACTCGCCCGCCAGGCCGGCACCACAAAGCACGGCGACCGGGTGCGGACCGCCCTGTCCGGTGCGCAGTCCGGTGTGATCCTGGTGGATGGCCTGGAACAGGGGATCGCGGTCTGTGATGCCTATGCAGCTGAACACCTCGAGATCCAGACTGCCGACGCCGAGGCGGTGGCAGCGCGGATCCGCAGCGCGGGTGCCATCTTCGTTGGGGATTACAGCCCCGTCAGCCTGGGGGACTACTGCGCCGGTTCCAACCACGTGCTGCCCACCGGCGGCACTGCAGCGTTCTCCTCCGGCCTGAACGTCACCACCTTTATGCGGGCCATCCAGGTGATCAATTACAACCGTGAGGCCCTGCAGGAGGTAAGCGCGGACATTGTGGCCCTCTCGGTTGCCGAAGATCTGCCCGCCCACGGCGACGCGGTCACCGTCCGGTTCAGCTAAGCCGCTCTTTCTCTCCCACCCGCCACATGTAGTGGAACCAACCACTACATGTGGTGGTCCCACTTGGTGCCGAAGGTGCGTGCGCCCTATAGTGAGAGCACCATAAGGCCCATCGCGAAAGGACGGGACATGTACTGTCCGTTTTGCCGCAACGCTGATTCCCGCGTCGTGGACAGCCGCCTGGCGGATGACGGTTCGGCAATCCGCCGCCGCCGGCAGTGCCCCCAGTGCGGACGCCGGTTCTCCACGGTGGAAACCACCAGCCTCAGCGTGATCAAGCGCTCCGGCGTGGGGGAGCCCTTCAGCCGCAGCAAGGTCATTAACGGCGTACGCAAGGCCTGCCAGGGCCGGCCGGTCAGTGAAGATGATCTGGCCATGCTGGCGCAGGAAGTCGAGGAATCCATCCGCGCCAGCGGCGTGGCGGAGATTGATGCCCACGAAGTAGGCCTGGCCATCCTGACGCCGCTGCAGAAGCTGGACCAGGTGGCCTACCTGCGCTTCGCCAGCGTCTACCAGTCCTTCGAATCGCTGGAGGATTTCGAGACCGCCATCGAGAAGCTGCGGACCGAGGGCCGGGACAGTGCGGGCAGGGTGCCCTCCGGCGCCCAGCGTCCGCTTACGGCGCAGTAGCCCGCTTACGTCCCCGTCCAATTACGGCGCAGTAGCCCGCACAAACACGAAAAAGGCGGCGGAAGGGAAGTCCCTTCCGCCGCCTTTCTGCCGTCCGCCCGCCTGCACTGGGCGCGGCGGGAGGCTGCGGGCCTACTTGATGTACTTGAAATGCAGGGCTGCCTGCAGGGCCGCGCCCACAATGCCTGCGTTGTTCTTCAGGTTGGCCGTGACCATGGGGGTCCGCAGATCCAGCATGGGCAGGAAGTCCTCGCTGCGCTTGGAGATGCCTCCGCCGATCACGAACAGGTCGGGGGAGAAGAGGAACTCCACGTGGGAGAAGTAGCGCTGCAGCCGCTGGGCATACTCCTCCCAGCCGATGCCGTCACGCTCCCGTGCCGAGGCGGACGCCTTGGACTCCGCGTCGTGGCCGTCAATCTCCAGATGGCCCAGCTCGGCGTTGGGAACCAGGACACCCTGGTGGATCAGCGCCGAACCGATGCCGGTGCCGAGGGTGATGACCAGCACCGTGCCCTCCACGCCGCGCCCGGCGCCGTAGCGTGCCTCGGCCAGCCCGGCGGCGTCGGCGTCGTTCATGACCTGCACATCCCGGCCCAGCGCCTTGGTGAGCAGGGCGTCGACGTCGGTGTCCACCCAGCTGTTGTCCACGTTGGCCGCGGAACGGGCAACGCCGTGCTGGATGATGGCAGGGAAGGTGACGCCCACGGGCACATCGGGACCCGGGCCCTCGGGGCGCGAGGACAGCTCCGCCACGATCTGCCCGACGACGCCGGCTACGGCTTCAGGGGTGGCCGGCTGCGGGGTGGGAATACGGAACCGGTCGCCAATCAGCTTGCCCTTGGACAGGTCGACGACGCCGCCCTTGATGCCGGTGCCGCCGATATCAATTCCAATGACGGCGTCGACGTGCTTGTCGGACTTATGCTTCTTGGCCATGGTTCTCCAGTAGTAGTTCTGAGCTCGGGCTTACGCGGATTAGGGAAGGGTCAGAACTTCGGCACCGGTATCAGTGACGAGCAGGGTGTGCTCGAACTGCGCGGTCCGTTTGCGGTCCTTGGTCAGGACGGTCCAGTTGTCATCCCACATGTCCCACTCAATGGTTCCCAGAGTGAGCATAGGTTCAATCGTAAACACCATTCCCGGTTCAATCAGCCTGCTGTACGCCGGTGCGGCGTCGTAATGCGGGATGATCAGGCCGGTGTGGAACGCCTCGCCCACGCCGTGGCCGGTGAAGTCCCGGACCACGCCGTAGCCGAAGCGCTTGGCGTAAGACTCGATGGTACGGCCGATGACGTTGATTTCACGTCCCGGCGCGACGGCCTTGATTGCCCGGCGCAGGGACTCCTGGGTGCGTTCCACCAGCAGACGGGAATCCTCGTCCACGTCGCCCACAAGGAAGGTCCAGTTGGTATCGCCGTGCACGCCGTTGATATAGGCAGTGATGTCGATGTTGATGATGTCGCCGTCGGCTAGCACCGTGCTGTCCGGGATGCCGTGGCAGATGACCTCATTGATGGAGGAGCACAGGGACTTGGGGAAGCCCCGGTAACCCAGCGTGGAGGGGTAGGCATGGTGGTCCAGCAGGAACTCGTGGCCCACCCGGTCCAGCTCATCGGTGGTGACGCCCGGAGCAATGTGCCTGCCCACCTCGACGATGGCCTGGGCAGCGATCCGGCTGGCAATCCGGATCTTTTCGATGGTCTCCGCAGACTTGACCTCGGACCCGGTGAACGGTGCCGGTGCCTCCCGGTCCACATATTCGGGGCGGGGGATCGACGCCGGTACCCGCAGCCGGGGGCTCACAATCCCGGGCGAGAGGTGTCCAACAGGTGCAGTGGCAAGATTCTGGGGCATACCATCGATCTTATCGCCAGCGTGCCCGGACAGGGGACGGGGAAGTACCAAACGCACCGGCGGCCGGTACCGCCGGGCGCACAGTCAACAGGAGGACACCAATGGCCGATTACTGGTTCAACGTTGTGACGCATGAGGTCGAGGAAGGTCCGCAGTCCGACTGGACGAAGCTGCTCGGACCCTACCCCACGCGTGAAGAAGCCGAACTGGCACTGCAGAAGGTCCAGGCCAGGAACAAGGCCTGGGACGCGGAGGAAGACTGACTAGAAGCTGTGCTCCGGGCCGGGGAAGGAGCCGCTGCGGACCTCGTCCGCGTATTCCTTCGCCGCCCGGGACAGCTCGGTGCGCAGGTCCGCGAACGCCTTGACGAAGCGCGGCTGCCGTCCGCCGCGCAGTCCGGCCATGTCCTGCCACACCAGCACCTGCCCGGTGGTGGCGTTGCCCGCACCGATCCCGATGGTGGGCACCCGCACCGCGGCGTCGACCTCGGCTGCGATGTCCGCAGGCACCATTTCCATCAGCACGCAGAACGCACCCGCCTCGGCAAGCGCTACGGCATCCGCCACCACTTCCGCACCGGCTTCGCCGCGGCCCTGGACCTTGTAGCCGCCCAGCGCGTGTTCGGCCTGGGGCGTGAAGCCCACATGCGCCATCACCGGGATGCCGGCGGCCGTCATGGCCCGGACATGGTCCACGTAGTGACGCCCGCCTTCCATCTTGACGGCGTGGACCAGACCTTCCTTCATCAGCCGCACGGAGGACTCGATGGCCTGGGCGGGGGAGACCTCGTAGGAGCCGAAAGGCAGGTCACAGACCACCAGTGCGTGGCTTGCCCCGGCGGTCACCGAGCGGGCAAAAACGATCATTTCGTCCATGGTGATGGGCAGGGTAGTCGCGTGCCCCATGACATTGTTGGCCGCGGAGTCGCCCACCAGCAGCACCTCAATGCCGGCTTCATCGAAAATGCCGGCCGCGTACTGGTCATAGGCGGTCAGCATCGCGAATCTGCCGCCGTTGTCCTTGAGCTGCTGCAGGTGCGAGATACGGATTTTCTTCAGCGCCGGGGCCGCTGAGGCGGCGGGCGTCCCGGGGGCGGCGGCGTACGGGGAAGGCTGTTCGGCACTGGTCATGTATCGAGCCTACTAAAGAACGGGCACGGGGAACCCGCCGTCCCGCCGTCGGCGGTGCCGTAACGCAACGGCTCGAAGAACGCGCTGAGGTGGAAATGGCGCGTACGTAGGTAGAGTGAAGAAGGCTTCACAAGTCTCAAAACGGGAACAGGAAAGAAGGTAAGGATGAACCGCCAGCAGGAATTCGTTCTGCGCACCATCGAGGAGCGCGATGTCCGGTTTGTGCGGTTGTGGTTCACCGACGTCGTGGGCTCACTGAAGTCGGTGGCACTGGCCCCGGCGGAAGTGGAAGGCGCGTTCGAGGAGGGGCTGGGATTCGACGGCTCGTCCATTGAAGGCCTGGCGCGGATTTTCGAGTCCGACATGCTGGCCCAGCCTGATCCGTCCACGTTCCAGATCCTGCCCTGGCGCGGCGACGAAGAGCAGACCTCCCGGATGTTCTGCGACATCCTTACCCCGGACGGCCAGCCCTCCGCCGCGGACCCGCGCAACGTGCTCAAGCGCCAGCTGGCCAAGGCCGCGGACATGGGCTTCACCTGCTACACCCATCCGGAGATCGAGTTCTACCTGCTGAAGTCGGACCAGCTGGGGGATGACGGCGAGCCGGTTCCGGTGGACCAGGCCGGATACTTCGACCACGTTCCGGGCGGCGTTGCCCAGGATTTCCGCCGCACCGCCGTGTCCATGCTGGAAGCGGTGGGCATTTCCGTGGAGTTCAGCCACCACGAGGCCGGTCCGGGCCAGAACGAGATCGACCTGCGCTACGCCGACGCCCTGCAGACCGCGGATAACATCATGACCTTCCGCACCGTCGTCAAGGAAGTTGCCCTGATGACGGACTGCTACGCCAGCTTTATGCCGAAGCCGTTCTCGCACCACCCCGGCTCCGGCATGCACACCCACTTCTCCCTGTTCGAGGGCGACAGCAACGCGTTCTTCGAGGCCGGCGCCGAATTCCAGCTGTCCAAGACCGCCCGGCAGTTCATGGCCGGCATCCTCCGCCACGCCCCGGAGTTCACCGCCGTCACCAACCAGTTCGTGAACTCCTACAAGCGGCTCTGGGGCGGCGGCGAAGCACCGAGCTACCTCTCCTGGGGCCACAACAACCGCTCGGCCCTGCTCCGGGTTCCGCTGTACAAGCCGAACAAGGGACAGTCTGCGCGCATTGAATACCGCGGTATCGACTCGGCGGCGAACCCCTACCTGTCCTACGCGGTGCTGCTTGGCGCCGGCCTGAAGGGCATTGAAGAGGGCTATGACCTGCCGCCCGGTGCCGAGGACGATATTGAAAGCCTGAGCGCCGCCGAACGCCGCGCCATGGGGCACGACCCGCTGCCCGCATCCCTGCATGACGCCGTACGGGTCATGGAGGACTCCGAGCTGGTCGCCGAAATCCTCGGCGAGCAGGTGTTCGAGAACTTCCTGCGCAACAAGCGCGCGGATTGGAACGAATACCGCCAGCACGTGACCCGGTTCGAGCTGCAGAAGAACCTGGGCATTCTCTAACGGAGGGCCGGTACCCATGAGCCTGACCCGGCGGATGATTGCCACAGGTTTCCAGGATCTTGAGAAGAGCGCACGCTTCCTGGCGGCCTCCGAACTGGAACCGGTGGATGAGGACGCCCTTTTTGGCGGGTTCAACAATTCCGCGGATCCGGACCTGGCCCTGCAGTCACTGGTGCGGCTGATCGGCCGGATCCCGGAGGTCGTGGAGCTGGTCAACGCCGCGGATGAGCGGAATGAGGCACTGTTCCGGCTCCTGGGCGCTTCGGAGGCGCTGGCGGAATTCCTGATGCGCCACCCCGAAAACATGGATCTGCTCCACCGTCCCCTGCGCGCGGAACCGGGCAGCACCGGGGCGGGCGAGCTGCGCGCCTCACTGCTGGACGCCGTCCGGGCCGGCAGCGGTCCGGCACCGGTGGCGCGGCTGACGGGCGCCGAGGCGTATGTTGCCCTGCGTGCCCGCTACCGGCGCCACCTGCTGGATCTTGCGGTCCGGGATCTGGGCGCCGCCTCGCCCACGGATTATCTGCCCTCCGCAGGCCGGGAACTTGCCGACCTGGCCGGCGCCGCGCTGGAAGCTGCCCTGGCCGTCTCGCGCGCGGAACTGGCGGCCAGCTACCCGGCAGAGGAAATCTCGGCAGTAAAGCTCGCCGTCATTGGCATGGGCAAGGCCGGCGCCCGGGAACTGAACTACATCTCCGACGTGGACGTTATCTACGTTATTGAAGCCTCAGGACTGCCGGAGCAGCGGGCCTCCACCATCGGTACGGCCCTCGCGGCGGGGATTTCGCGGGCCATCAACACCGCCGCACCGGAGCCGCCGCTCTGGGAAGTGGATACCAACCTCCGGCCGGAGGGCAAGGACGGTCCGCTGGTCCGCACCCTGGACTCACACATGAACTACTACCAGCGGTGGGCACACAGCTGGGAGTTCCAGGCACTGCTGAAGGCACGGGCCATGGCCGGGGACCCGGAACTGGGGCGGCGCTACGAGGAGGCAGTGGCGCCCCTGATCTGGACCAGCTCGGAACGTGACGGTTTCGTGGAATCGGTGCAGGCCATGCGCCGTCGGGTCACCGAGAACATTCCGGCCAGCGAAGAGGCCCGCCAGCTCAAACTGGGCAGCGGCGGACTGCGGGACGTGGAGTTCACGGTGCAGCTGCTGCAGTTGGTCCACGGCCGCATTGATGAGTCCCTGCGCGTACGCGGCACCACGGCTGCCATCGCCGCACTCAGCGACGCCGGTTATATCGGGCGCGCCGACGCCCGGGAGCTGGACGAGTCCTACCGGTACCTGCGGGTGCTCGAACACCGCATTCAGATGGTGCACATGCGCCGTACCCACCTGATGCCGGAAAACGACGCGGCGCTGCGGGCCCTGGCCAAGGCCAGCGCCGGTGCACTGGCGCCCGGACGCC